>JBEDKJ010000069.1:0-6537 GCA_041172285.1 Pseudomonadota bacterium | reverse complement strand
TGTAAGCCATGATTTGAATTGGTCGGGACAGCAAGATTCGAACTTGCGACCCCTAGTCCCCCAGACTAGTACGCTACCAGGCTGCGCTATGCCCCGAACCGATGTCATGGCAAGCCACAACTGGGCGCCATTATAACGCAAAAGCCAGAACTCATTAAAACGGCAAGGGAAATAAGCTTAATTTAATTGCGTGCGCAACAACTGTATAATGGCTTGCAGCTCTGACTTCGCATGCACAAAATTATAGGCTGGGATGCCATCATCGGCCATGGGTACCAGCTCTAACTGAGCCCCAGCTTGATTTACTTGAGATTTACTGCTGTCTGTCTCAGCACCCTCTAAGCGATTACGCGCACCGCTAATGGTAAAGCCCTGCTCGTACAACAACTCGCGTATGCGGCGAATTAACAATACTTCATGGTGCTGGTAATAGCGGCGATTGCCGCGACGTTTGACCGGTTTAAGTTGAGTAAACTCCTGCTCCCAATAACGCAGCACGTGCGGCTTAACACCACAAAGCTCACTGACTTCACCGATGGTAAAGTAGCGCTTGGCGGGGATAGGCGGCAACTGCAATTTAGGCACTGGCTCACTCATGCTGCATCTTCTCACTTAACACGTAAATGGATAACCCATTAATCCAGCCTCAATACAGAGGCCGATTTTTAATTCTGGTAATTGGCCTCAACCTTGGCTTTTAGTTTTTGGCTGGCGTGGAAGGTCACCACGCGGCGTGCGGAAATAGGAATCTCTTCGCCTGTTTTTGGATTGCGCCCGGGGCGCTCTGATTTTTTACGCAGTTCAAAATTACCAAAACCGGATAATTTAACGCTGTCGCCGGCTTCTAAGGCGACGCGCACTTCTTCAAAAAAGGCCTCAACCATGTCTTTTGCTTCACGCTTGTTTAAACCAACTTGCTCGTAAAGCAAATCCGCAAGTTCAGCTTTTGTTAAGGTCATACCCTACTCCCATTCATTGCCAGCCCGTTTTAGGCTTAATTTCTAATTTTTAACGCAGTTAAACCATAAAAAACAGCCCACCATAGCGAGCTAATTAATGTGTTAATTTCTCAGTGTTGCATTGCACTCATTTTGCAATAATTGTAGCAGATTTGCCATGACGGTATCGGCATCGCTATCCGTTAATGTTTTTTGAGTATCGTGCATAAGTACTGATAACGCAAGGCTTTTTTTGTTTTCAGCTACGCCCTGGCCTTGGTAAATATCGAATAAGGCCACGTCCATCAGCATGGGGATGGCCGCTTTTTTAATGGCAGCCATCATGCTGCTAACAGGCATTTTTTCATCCACCACGACCGCCAAATCGCGCCGCACCGGCAACAATTTAGAAACTTCCTGATATGCCGGAATGCGACGATTCAAAATGGCATCGACGTCTAACTCAAACAAAAAGGTACTTTTGGTTAAGTTGTAATGCTGCTGCCATTTTGGATGAAGTTTACCTAACCAACCTATCGGCTTGCCATCCTGCAGGATGCGGGCAGTTTGGCCTGGGTGCAAGGCGCTGTGCTCGGCTTTTTCATAAGTAAGCGGCAATAAAGCCGACGCATCACCAAGCAAGGCATCAACGTGGGCCTTAATTTCAAAGAAATCCACATCGTCTGCTGCTGTAGCCCATTGCTCAGGTTTTGCACTGCCGTAAGCCAACCCTGCAATACGCGTTGTTTCAACAAAAGATGACTGCTGCCCATTTGCATAATGGTAGCTAGCGCCTAATTCAAACAGCATGGCTCGGTCTTGTTTGCGATTTAGGTTATATACCAAGCTATCCAATAAGCCACCCCATAAACTGCTGCGCATCACGCTTAGGTTGCTGGCAATCGGGTTTTTTAGTTTTATGGGCCTAGGGTTGGCCAGCAAGTCGGTCTCCCAAGCTTCATCAACAAAGCTGTAGTTCACCAATTCTTGGTAACCACAGGCAACCATGCGATCGCGCAATTTGGCTTGATGGGCACGCGCTTCTGGCGCTTCTAGCATGCTTAATGTCGCGACCGGCGCTTTTGCTGGGATGTGATCGTAGCCGTGCAGGCGAGCAACTTCTTCAATCAGATCTTCTTCTATGCTGATATCAAAGCGGTAGCTGGGCGGCACCACGGTGAACACGCTTTGCTCTAAGGTGTAAGTAAAGCCTAATTGCGTTAACAATTGCGCGACTTTATCCTCAGTAAAGGGAATGCCCAACACAGAAACCAAACGACTTAAGCGCAATTTAACTGCTAGTCTGCTTGGTAGTTCGCCTTGGCACTCGGTCACCTCGCCGGCTTTGCCGCCGCACAACTGTTTAATCAATTGCGTGGCGTATTCCAAAGCCAGACGCGTGTTGGCAAAATCCACGCCACGCTCAAAGCGATAGGATGAATCGGTACTTAAACCCAATCTACGCGCCTTACCAGCAATCACCGTTGGCGTAAAATAGGCGCTCTCTAGAAACACGGCGGTACTGGCCTCGTCGACTGAGGTAGATTGACCACCCATAATGCCGGCTAAGGCAATCGCCCCGCTGCCATCGGCTATTACTAGGTCATCGCTTTTTAGACTAACTGCTTGCTCATTTAATAAACGTAAGCTTTCGTTTTTTTGCGCAAAACGCACGGTGATATCGCCACTTAACTTATTGGCGTCAAACGCGTGCATGGGTTGCCCTAATGCCAGCAAGACATAATTGGTCACGTCGACCAGCACATTAATGCTGCGCAAACCACTGCGCTCTAATCGCTTTACCATCCATGCCGGCGTGCTCACCTTGGCATTCACACCCGTTATAAGGCGGCCGCAATATCGTGGGCAAGCTGCTTGCTCCGAAACCAAGACATTTAAGCTATCTGCCGTGTCGCTGGGCGCCAATTTAATTTCTTCAAAGCAAGTTGCAGCGCCAGTAATGGCGGACACATCACGCGCAATCCCAGTCAAGCTCAAGCAATCGCTGCGGTTTGGTGTTAACTTAAGTGTTAGCAAGTGATCGTCTAGATCTAAATACTCACGTATATCCTGGCCTATAGGCGCTAGGCTATCTAGCTCTAGCAAACCAGTGGCCTCAGCCGTCAAACCAAGCTCCTTGGATGAACACATCATGCCAAATGAGTCGACGCCACGCACTTTGGCTTGCTTGATATCAATGCCAGGCAATTGCGCACCGACCAAAGCACAGGGGGCAACTAGGCCAGCGCGGGCGTTGGCTGCACCGCAAACTATTTGTATGGGTTGCGCCAAACCCACATCAACCGAACAAACTTGCAAGCGGTCGGCATCCGGGTGTTTTTCCACACTAACTATCTTGGCCACCACAACCTTGGTGAATGGCGCAGCCACCGGCTGCATGCCCTCCACCTCTAGACCGGCCATGGTCAAGGCATGACTGAGTGCCTGACTGTCCAAATCCGTGCCGACCAGACTGCGTAACCAATTTTCTGAAAACTGCATAATGCTTTTTAACCTTAACTGAGGGGGTGAATTAACGCTAGCTAGCCTTATTTAAACTGGCTTAAAAAACGCAAATCATTATTAAAGAAATGGCGTAAATCGTTGACGCCATAACGCAACATGGTTAAGCGCTCTACGCCTAGACCAAACGCAAAACCACGGTATTTTTCGCTGTCTATATTGACGTGCTTAAACACTTCCGGGTGAACCATGCCGCAACCGCCTATCTCTAACCAGCCGCCATTCCAGCTCATGTCCATTTCAGCTGAGGGTTCAGTAAACGGAAAGAAAGACGGGCGAAAGCGCACGGTTAAGTCGTCACGCTCAAAGAATTTTTGCAAGAAGTCTTGCACCACGCCTTTTAAATTAGCAAAGCTGATGTCCTCGTCTACCCATAAACCTTCAACCTGATGAAACATAGGCGAATGGGTGGCGTCCGAATCAACCCGGTAAACACGACCAGGCGCAATGATTTTTAGTGGTGGGGTTTTATGGGTCTTAAGCGCATTTTCCATATAACGAATTTGCACGGGTGATGTGTGCGTGCGCAACACGTTCGCATCGTCGATATAAAAGGTGTCGTGCATGGCACGCGCTGGATGGTCTTCGGGGATGTTAAGCGCCGTAAAGTTATAAAAATCCGTTTCGATTTCCGGACCGGTCGCCACTTCAAAACCAATCGAATGAAACAATCGCTCTATGCGTTGCAGCGTAAGCGTCACTGGATGCAAGCCACCGGTCGATTGCGCACGGGCTGGCAAACTTACGTCTATGGATTCTTGCGCTAATTGCTTGGCTTGTTCAGCGTTAAGCAAGGCTTCACGACGTGATGTTAGCGCCGCTTCCACGGCCTGTTTGACCACATTAATGGCCGCACCAGCCGCGGGCCGCTCCTCGTTACTCAGTTTACCCAAACCCTTTAAGGCGTCGGTCAGCAAACCGGTTTTACCAAGGTATTTGGCCTTAGCAATTTCCAGCTCGTTCATGTTGGCACTAGATGTAAAATCCGCTTGCGCTTGCGGAATTAAATGGCTTAAATCTGTCATGTAAATGGGGATCTTTAATAAACTGGTTTTTTATTTAAGTGCATAATTTTACAGCAAAAAAAAGAGGCCTAAGCCTCTTTTTCTACTTATTTTTTAAATAAGTTTGCCGACTAAACAGCCAAGGCTTTTTTAGCCATTTCAACAAACTGAGCAAATGCCGTTTTGTCGAATACTGCTAAGTCAGCCAATACTTTACGATCCACTTCCACTGCGGCTTTTTTCAAGCCATTCATGAAGCGGCTGTAAGTTAAACCACACTCACGTGCACCGGCATTAATACGGGCAATCCATAAAGTACGGAATTGACGTTTCTTCTGTCTACGGTCACGGTATGCGTATTGACCGGCTTTCATTACCGCTTGCTTGGCAACGCGGTAAACGTTTTTACGACGACCGCGGTAACCTTTAGCGGCTTTTAATACTTTCTTGTGTCTTGCACGAGCGATGACACCACGTTTTACTCTAGGCATATCGGTCTCCTTATCGTGTAGGCATCATTGCGCGAACGCGTTTGATGTCTGTTGCTGAGATGATCGCCGTGCCGCGTAGTTTACGCTTTTGCTTGGTGGTCTTTTTGGTTAGGATATGGCGTAAGTGAGAGTGGGTACGTTTCACTTTACCATTACCCAAGAATTTGAAGCGCTTTTTAGCGCCACTCTTGGTTTTCATTTTTGGCATTTTGTTCTCCTTGAACTTAAGTTATGAGTGCTTAGGCATGCCGTTAAGCCGTATCACTCGGGATCCTACTAAAACTATGAACCTTTTTTGGGAGCGCCTAAAACCATCACCATTTGGCGACCTTCCATTTTAGGAAACTGCTCCACCACTGCTACGTCTTTAGTATCAGCCTCTACTCGTCTCAACAGAGCCAAACCGAACTCTTGATGGGTAATTTCTCGACCTCTAAAACGCAATGTAATTTTTGCTTTATCGCCGTCTTGAATAAAGCGAATGATGTTGCGCACTTTAATGGCGTAATCACCGTCATCCGTTCCTGGGCGAAACTTCACTTCTTTTATGCTTACTTGCTTTTGCTTAAGTTTAACTTCGTGCTGTTTTTTACTTTCAGCGTACTTAAACTTACCGTAATCCATCAACCTACACACAGGCGGCTCAGCATTCGGCGCGATTTCAACCAGATCAATGTCCGCTTCTTCGGCTTTTGCAAAAGCTTCCGTCAATGACATGATGCCTAAAGGCTCACCTTCTATGCCCACCAAGCGAACTTGCGATCCTGTTATATCGCCGTTAATTCGCGTTTCTTTTTCCTGTGCTATATCAAATTCTCCAAATAGTTAAGCCGCGCATTTTCAGATGATTAAGTATTAATGCTAATACTTAACAAGCTAAACCTTAGTTTCCAATTCTGCTTTTAAGCGCTCTATAAGCACCTCAATCGGCATAGAACCTAAGTCTTCGCCTTTTCTGGTACGCACGGCCACATGACCTGTTTGCATCTCACGCTCACCTGCTACTAACAAGTAAGGCATTTTTTGCATACTATGTTCGCGTATTTTATAGGTTATCTTCTCATTTCTCAAGTCAAATTCGCAACGCAAGCCATTTTTCTTCAGCTTTTCAACCACTTGGCGAACGTAATCGGCTTGGTTTTCGGAAATATTCAACACCATCACTTGCACTGGCGCTAACCAAAGCGGCATGGCGCCCGCATAGTGCTCAATCAATATGCCTATAAAGCGCTCCATGGAGCCGACTATGGCTCGATGCAACATGACTGGACGTTGACGGCTGTTGTCCTCCGCAACGTACTCAGCACCAAGTCGCTCGGGCAGGTTGGAATCCAGTTGTATGGTGCCGCACTGCCACAGCCTGCCCAATGAATCCTTAAGGGTAAATTCAATTTTAGGACCGTAAAATGCGCCCTCACCGGATTGGTATTCAAAATCCAAGTTGTTTAATTTAAGCGCATTGGCCAAAGCCATTTCGGCCTTATCCCAATCGGCGTCACTGCCTATGCGTTTTTCCGGACGAGTAGAAAGTTTGACCAAGACATCACTGAAACCAAAGTCACCGTAAGCCTTGTAGAGCAT
>JBEDKJ010000068.1:0-3678 GCA_041172285.1 Pseudomonadota bacterium | reverse complement strand
TACAAATGGCCCCATGACAAAATGATGTCCTCTTGCTCTGCGCCCATCGATGCTGGCAGCAAGATATCTGCGTAGGCTGCCGTATCGGAAATAAAATGCTCAGCCGAGACCATAAACAAATCTTCACGGCTCAAGCCCTCTAGTATTTTTTCTGATTCGGTCGATTGCGTCACCGGATTGGTGTTCCAACACATCATGGATTTAATCGGCACCGCCAACTTTTGTTCGCCGGTTAACACCCGGCCAAGCTGCAGATTGTTAACCACTTGGGTGCCTTTAGGGATTAAATCAGGGCGGCAAATCACATCAAATTTGTAAGGGTGTTCCCATACTGGAAACTGAAGTATGCCGCCACCCACATGGCGCCATGCGCCGGTCAAAGCCGGAAGGCTGGTTACCGCACGGATGGCTTGGCCGCCTCCCCAACTTTTCTCTAAAGCCACGCCTATTCTTATGGCTGACGGTTGCGTTGTGGCGTACTCTCTTGCTAACTTGCGAATGTCGTCTGCGGGAATGCCGGTGATGGCCGCCGCCCACTCGGGTGTTCTTGTCAGTGCTTTTTCTGCTAATTCAGCATAGCCTACGGTGTATTTATCGACGTATTCTTGGTCCACTAAGCCTTCGCTTATGATCACGTTCATCATGGCCATGGCCAATGCGCCATCCGTGCCGGGTTTGGGGCAGACGTGCCAATCGGCTTCTTTGGCTGTTTTGGATGCATAGCCATCAATCACCACCACCTTAGCGCCATTCTTTTGCGCTTCCTTAATGATGTGCCAATGATGCAGGTTGGTACTGACCGAATTGCACGCCCAGATAATAATGAATTTTGAGTGTATAAAGCTTTCCGGATCCACCCCGGCGGTTGGACCAACGGTCAATAGCCAGGCCGTGCATGAGCCTTCGCCACAAAACGTTCTTTCCGTAACGGTTGCGCCTAGTCTGGCAAAGAAGGCATCGCCCCCATTTAAGCCGTGCACCAAGCCTTGGTTGCCTAAATAGCTATTAGGCATGATGGCTTGAGGGCCATGCTCTTTGATAATCGCCTGCCATTTATCGACGATGGTATCGAGCGCTTCATCCCATGAAATGCGCTCAAATTGTTTTGTGCCCTTAGGTCCAACCCGTTTCATCGGGTACAAAAGGCGATCCGGGTGGTAGTGGCGTTTTTCGAAGTCGTTTAATTTAACGCATAGCCCGCCGCGCGTCATAGGATGATCGGCGTTGCCTTTAACCGCAATGAGCTTTTCGTCTTTAACGTGATAGACCATGGAACAAGTGTCTGGGCAATCATGCGGGCAACCCCCATGAAAGGTCTTAATTGCGCTGTCTTTTAAGTCATCCATAATGCACTCCAGAAGTGTTTTTTCAACTAAGGCAAAACAAAGCTCAAAATAACATAAATTGTGACTAAATGTAATGCCCAATTTAACCATGGCCGATAGGCTATCTTGATGCCGACGCAGAGAATATTCGCCAAGCGCTGGCACTATTTTTAACAGGCAACCTCCAAGCTTGGTCGTTTACTCATTTCAAGTTTAATGCATCCACACCAGACAAAGATTGCCATCCTAGGGGCAGGCCTAGCCGGCCTTAATTTAGCCAAGCTGTTACAAGCCAACGCAGACATAGTGCTGTTCGAAAAATCCGACAAGCTTGGTGGCAGGATGGCCACCCACCGCTGCAATGGCTTCGAATTTGATCATGGGGCACAGTTTTTTACGGCTAAAGACCCCCTCTTTAAAGACTGGGTGGCCCGTCTAATGGATGCAAATATCGTTACAAGTTGGCCCGCGCGCTTTGTGGAGATTGAGCACAGAAGCATGCTGAGCCAGCGCACTTGGGACGATGCGTTTCCGCACTACGTGGGCACGCCAAGCATGAATGCCATAGCGCAGCATTTGGCTGATGGCTTAGACGTTCGATTTAATCAGCTGATTACTGGCATTAAGCCGCACCGTTCAAAATGGCTATTGGAAACGGCCGATGGCCAATTTGGGGAATTCGATTGGGTTGTCTCCACCTTGCCCGCTGAGCAGGCCCAGGTGATTTTGCCCGACTCCTACCAGCAAAAAAATGCATTGCAAAGCGTGCAAATGCAACCCTGCTTTACCCTTATGCTGGGCTTCGACAGCGCTAGGCATAGCGCTTGGGATGCGGCTTTTATCAGTCAATCCATTTTAAGCTGGGTGTCCGTCAACAGTGCAAAATCAAATAGGGCCAGCCCTTATACGCTGGTGGCGATGAGTCAAAATGCTTGGGCTAGGGACAATTTTACTAGACCTGAAGCGCAGATCATCGCCGAGCTGCTGGCTGAGCTTGAAGGCGTGATGGGGGAAAAATTAGGCAACGCCGCGTACATTAAACTCAAGAAATGGAAATACGCGAATGCCGACAAACAAAAAACCGAACTGAGTTTTGTTGACCATGCCGCAAAGCTAGCTTGTTGCGGTGATTGGTGCATCAGCGGCCGCATTGAGAGCGCTTTTATGTCGTCCTCGCGGGTGGCAGAAACGATTAAGGCCAGCCTTATTTAATGTTAGCCAATTACGTATTACTCGATTTAGAGACCACCGGCGCCACCCCGCTTAGGGACAGAATTACCGAGATAGCCTTAATTCGTTTTCAGGATGGCATCGAGGTGGCCCGCTGGCAAACCTTAGTCAACCCGGAAATCAACATTCCAGATTTCATCCAATCCTTAACCGGTATCAGCAATGAGATGGTGGCGGCGGCGCCAACCTTTGCTAAGGTTGCAGGTGAATTATTAGACCACCTAGATGGGGCCGTCATGTGTGCGCACAACGTGCGGTTTGATCACGGCTTTTTAAAAGCGGAATTTAAACGCATCGGCATTACGTTCAAACAACGCGTGCTGTGCACGGTTAAGTTGTCACGCAAACTCTACCCTGAGCATAAAAGCCATAGCCTGAGCGCCCTCATAGAACGATACCGGTTTACCTGCACGCAACGCCATCGGGCCATGGGCGACGTGGAAGTCATGGCGCAATTCATAGCCCTGGCTAAACGGAATCTAGGATTAAATGCACTGCAGGAGGCCGTTTCTGACCTCTCTAAAAAAACCAGCCTGCCTTCAGGCTTGGACGAAGAAGCCTTAGACGGCATCCCAGAAACCTCCGGTGTTTACTTTTTTTACGGTGAAAACAACCTACCCCTTTACATAGGCAAGAGCATTAATTTAAGGGCGCGGGTCATGTCGCATTTCAGCAGCGATCACCGCTCGACTAAAGAAATGCGCATCAGCCAAGAAATCAAACGCATAGATTGGCAGATCACTGCGGGCGAGTTTGGCGCCCTTTTATTGGAATCCAAATTAGTCAAAGAACGCCACCCCATTCATAACCGTCAGCTTAGGCGAGAGAGGCAGTTATGCGCTTGGCGCCTAGCTAACAATCCCGATGCCATGCCGCTATTAGACTTGGTACGTGAGGATGAAATCACCCCAGAAAACATCGGCAGTTTGTTTGGCACCTTTCGCTCAAAAAAACAAGCGCTTGCGGCACTGAGCCACATTGCCGAAGAGCAGGCACTTTGCCTCAAAGCGCTTGGGCTGGAGTCAGGAAAAGGCGCGTGCTTTAGGTCGCAAATTAAACGCTGCAAAGGCGTATGCTGTGGCAAAGAATCCAGCCAATTGCATTATTTAAGGCTGCAACAAGC
>JBEDKJ010000067.1:0-6985 GCA_041172285.1 Pseudomonadota bacterium | reverse complement strand
ACATTATAACGCTGCTGCTGTTTTGTTGCATAAGCTTAACTGCCCTGGCCGATGAAATTCTGTTAAACGACCAGCACCCCGATCGTCACGTTGTGGTTAAAGGCGACACCTTGTGGGGCATCGCTGGCCAATTCTTAAAAGACCCTTGGCAATGGCCAAAAGTTTGGCAACTGAATCGCAATGAAATAAAAAACCCGCATTTGATTTACCCTGGCAACGTCGTTTACCTCGACATGTCCAGTGGCAGCCCGCAACTCAAATTGCTGCTAGAGAGCGTCTCGTTGGAGCCAGGCGTGCAGGTAGAACCACTGGCGCAAGCCGCCATTCCTAGCCTCAACCTAACTGCCATTAAGCCATTTTTAAATCAAGCCACGGTCATTGAAAAAGGCGCCGCGGATACCTCAGCGCGCATCTTAGCCGCCCAAGACGAACGCTTGGTGCTAAGCCCAGGCACGCGCATTTATGTGGATAGCATCAAGCCCGAGGACGGGCCAGATTGGCAGATAGTCCGCGACACGGAAAACCTAATCGACCCAGACAGCAAGGAAGTGTTGGGTCAAGAAGCGCGCTATTTAGGCGAGGTGCTGATCAAGCAATACGGCACCCCGGCCAGTGCAGAAATAGTCTCGGCAACCGAGGAAGTATTCAGTGGCGACAGATTGCTGGTTCACTCCCCTGAGCAAGCACTAACTAACTTCGTGCCGCACGCCCCAGAAACCGCCATTGCAGGACGCATCATCAGCATCTACAGCGGCGTCGAAGAAGCCGGTCCGCTTAGCGTTGTCGCCATCAATCGTGGCGCCGAGGCGGGGCTGGAATTGGGTCACGTGCTAAGCATCAATAGGGCCGGTCGTGCCATCAAAAACCCGCAAGCAAAGCAAGCCAAGCAGCAAATACAATTGCCCGATGAGCGCATAGGCTTGCTGATGGTGTTTCGCGTGTTTGAACGCGTGTCTTACGCGCTCATCATGCAAGCCAGCGAACCGGTCAACAAACTGGACAGCGTGCTCAGCCCAAAGTGAGCTTAGGCCATGGATGACAGCGCCGCTAAACTGGAAAAATTACAGTGGCTTAGCTTAAGCCAGATAGAAGGCTTAGGCTGCCAAACCTTTTGCCAATTGCTCAAAACCTTTGGCAGTCCAAGTGAAATTTACCGCAAAAAATTCAAAGAATTAAGGGCGGTCGTGTCTGAAAAAATAGCCCTAGAGATAGGGCAAGGGGTCGATGAAACTGGCCTACAAGATACGCTTACTTGGCTAGCGCAAGCCAACAATCACCTGGTCACGCTGGCCGATGCCGACTACCCTAAATCCTTATTGGAAATCGCCGATCCGCCGCCCTTGCTCTATGCAAAAGGCAATCTCGCCCTACTCAACAAATTAAGCATCGCCATTGTTGGCAGTCGCAATGCCTCGGTACAAGGTGAAAAAAATGCCGAGGCGTTTGCCCAAGGTTTGGCCGAGCACGGACTATGCATAGTCAGCGGCCTCGCCTTAGGCATAGATGGGGCCGCCCACCGCGGTGCACTCAAGGCCAAGGGCGACACCATTGCTGTGGTGGGCACCGGCTTGGACATGGTCTACCCTGCCCAGCACCGGGATCTGGCACACCAAATTGCTAGCAGTGGTTTAATTATTTCAGAATTCCCCCTGGGCACGCTGTCCAAACCGCAGAATTTTCCTAGGCGTAACCGCCTAATTAGCGGCCTCAGCTTGGGCTGCCTAGTGGTCGAAGCCAACCTAAAAAGCGGCTCGCAAATCACCGCGCGCTTGAGTGCCGAACAAGGTCGCGAAGTGTTTGCCATCCCCGGCTCCATCCATTCGCCACTGGCCAAAGGTTGCCACCAACTGATTAAACAAGGGGCGAAATTGGTCGACAGTTTGCAAGACATCGTCGAAGAGTTAAATTTAAACAAAGCCGTCAGCGCCCCGCTAGCGGAAGAAAAGTCAGCGATCAACCAGGACCAGCAAACGCTGTTGGATGCCATGGCGTATGAGGCTGTGTCTATCGAAACTTTAGTGCAATTGACTGGCTTGACGGTCAGCACGCTTTCATCCATGCTCACACTATTGGAATTAGAAGGGAGAATCACTGGCCTAGCTGGCGGACAATACCAACAGATTGTGTAGTTGACGATTTAGTCATTTTAGATGGATGCATAAACCACCTCACTTAATTAAAAAATAACATTTCTTAAGGATCAACATCATGTTTGAAGTATTGGTTTATATGTTTGAAAACTACATAGACACGCAGTTTAGACCTGACCAAGACACCTTATCAAAAGAGCTGTCGGCAGCAGGATTTGCGGAATACGATATCAACAGTGCGTTCAATTGGTTTAATGAGCTGGAACGCATGACCGAGCAAGGCGACATTTATAGCAAAGCCCAGTCGCATAGCACGCGCATTTTTACTGAGGACGAACGCAGAAAAATCAGCGCTGAAAGTTTAGGGCTGGTCGTATTTTTAACCCAAGCCAATATACTCAATACCGCCCAGCGCGAATTGGTGCTGGACCTCGCCATGAACTTGTCGCAACTTAAAATCAATGTAGAAGAAATGCGCTGGATCGTCCTAATGACAACCTGGGGCGCAGGAAAAACCGGCGCAGATAAAACCAGAGATTACTTGTTTATTGAAGATGCCTTAAACCAAACAGAAAAACCGACCCTGCACTAAGCGCTGGTCGGTTTATTTACGCCCACAATCGGCAATGGCCGCCTATCAAGGCCGCCATAGGCACTGCTTTATTCGTGCAAATTGCCGATGATGTTGGCAATCACACCGGCACGATTCAAGGTGTAGAAATGCAAACTGGGCGCGCCAAACACCCTTAAGGTTTCACATAAATCCGTCACCACGTCTATGCCAAAAGCCCGCAATGAAGCCATGTCATCGCCGTATTCTTCCAAGCGTAATCTTAACCACCTAGGAATTTCCGCGCCGCACACATTGGAAAAGCGCGCCAGTTGCGTGATGTTGTATATAGGCATGATGCCAGGCACGATAGGCGCATTGATGCCGGCTGCCGCGCACTGATCGATAAAGTGAAAATAGGCATCGGCATTATAAAAATATTGGGTGATGGCCGAATTGGCACCGGCATCAATCTTGCGTTTTAAATTCAATACATCGGCCGCCGGGCTTTTCGCTTCCGGATGAAACTCTGGGTAGGCCGCCACTTCGATGTGAAAATGTTGGCCGGTTTCAGCGCGTATGAAGGCGACCAATTCCGATGCATAGCGAAAGTCACCCGTACTCACTTCACCTGACGGCAGGTCCCCACGCAAGGCCACCAAACGCTTGATGCCATTGGCTTGGTAAGCTTGCAATAAGCCACGAATTTCTTCCTTACTGGAAGAAATGCAGGAGATATGCGGTGCAGCTGGCAAGCCTTGTTGCTGAATGTCCAACACCGTTTCCATGGTTCGGTCGCGCGTTGAACCGCCCGCCCCAAACGTCACGGAGAAAAACTCGGGATTGAATTTGGCCAGCTCTGCACGGGCGTCGCGCAGGGTCGCCATGCCTTCTGCAGTCTTAGGCGGGAAAAACTCAAAGCTGTATGGGTAGCTGTTCATTTATTTGTCTTTTTTATCGTCTATCACTATGGCGCCCAACAACCAAGCCAGCACGCTGTATAGCAAAGCACCGATGAAACCGGCGCGTAGGGTTTGCACTTCAAAGCCAGGCAAGACATTGCCCACGGCATAAAATAATACGCCGTTTATTAGCAATAAAAATAGCCCTAAGGTGAGCAAAGTAATGGGCAAAGTGAGCAGCACCAGGATAGGTCTAACCAATAGATTGACCAAGCCTATGGCCAGCGCTGCCAGCAAAGCCGTAGCAAAATCGGCCACATGAATGTTGGGCACGTAGTAGGCCACGGCTAACAGCGCCAAGGCGTTCAAAATCCAGCCCAACAATAATCTCATGCTAGCACTCCCTTTAATTAATCAGTAAAAACTGATCACAAACCGCTAGCCGAAAATCCGGCTGCGTTTTCTAACCACGACGGGTGATAACAAAACGCTAGCCGAAAATCCGGCTGCGTTTTCTAATAACGGTAAGTATCCGGTTTAAAAGGACCTTGCTTTTGCACGCCGATGTAAGCCGCTTGTTGATCGGTTAGGCTGGTCAATTGGGCATTCAGTTTGCGCAATTGCAAGATCGCCACCTTCTCGTCCAAGTGCTTAGGCAAGGTGTACACACCCACCGGGTAGTTAGCAGTTTGCGTAAACAATTCAATTTGCGCAATGGTTTGGTTAGCAAAGCTAGAACTCATGACGTAGCTTGGGTGGCCGGTACCGCAACCTAAATTAACCAAGCGACCTTTTGCTAACAGAATAATTTTTTTGCCATTAGGGAAAATCACGTGATCCACTTGCGGTTTAATTTCATCCCACTCGTATTTTTCCAACGAAGCCACGTCTATCTCATTATCAAAATGGCCGATGTTACAAACAATGGCTTGGTCTTTCATCTTAGCCATGTGCTCATGGGTAATGACGTGGTAGTTACCGGTTGCCGTGACAAAAATGTCAGCGTGTTCCGCGGCGTAATCCATGGTCACCACGCGGTAGCCTTCCATGGCAGCTTGCAAGGCACAAATAGGATCAATCTCGGTCACCCAAACTTGCGCAGACAAGGCGCGCAAAGCTTGTGCAGAGCCTTTACCCACATCGCCGTAACCGGCCACTACCGCCACTTTACCGGCGATCATTACGTCCGTAGCACGCTTAATCGCGTCCACTAAAGATTCGCGGCAACCGTATAAATTGTCAAATTTGGATTTGGTCACCGAGTCATTCACGTTAATGGCAGGGAAGGCCAATTTGCCTTCTTTGTGCATTTGATACAAGCGGTGCACACCGGTGGTGGTTTCTTCGGTCACGCCTTTGATTTTAGCCAAACGCACGGAATACCAAGTCGGATCGACTTTTAGTTTGGCTTTAATGGAATCGAACAAGCACACTTCTTCTTCTGAAGTCGGATGCGCTACCAAAGACAAATCTTTTTCTGCGCGGGTACCTAAATGCAACAACAAAGTCGCGTCGCCACCGTCATCCAAAATCATATTGGTGTAGCCACCGTCGCTCCACTCAAAAATACGGTGAGTGTAGTCCCAATAGTCGGCCAAGCTTTCGCCTTTAACCGCAAACACCGGCGTGCCACCAGCAGCAATTGCTGCCGCAGCGTGGTCTTGGGTAGAGTAAATATTGCATGAGGCCCAACGCACTTCCGCGCCTAAATCCTTTAGCGTTTCAATGAGCACGGCAGTTTGTATGGTCATGTGCAAGCTGCCGGTAATGCGCGCGCCTTTAAGCGGTTGAATTAGGGCAAACTCTTCACGAATCGCCATCAAGCCTGGCATTTCGGTTTCGGCAATGGCGATTTCTTTACGGCCAAACGCGGCCAAGCCGATATCGGCAATCACGTAATCTTTTACTGTATTTTTAGTTTCAGCAGTCACAGCATTCATGTTCAATTTCCTTGAATATGTGACCGGAGGGAAAGGGTATTTATTTGAGAGGCTGTGCGCTTATCTCACCCGTATCCCGTGCCCGGCACGGTTAATAAGGTGAGCGTCGTTCTAACCTGTTCCGAGCCTGGGAGAAGGACTCTCGCAACGCTCCTCGGAATGGCACGCATTATACGAGAGATTGTTTGTCCTTCCAAGCGCATTTTTGCTAACTCATGATTTTCCGTAAAGCCAATAAAAAAGCCTTGCTGGAGTTAGCAGCAAGGCTTTTTAGTGTTTCAGTTGCGACTTAAAGAGCGGCTTTTAAGGCCGCGGCTTTGTCTATCGCTTCCCAAGTAAATTCCGGTTCGTCACGGCCAAAATGGCCGTAAGCAGCGGTTTTAGTGTAGATAGGACGCAGTAAATTCAGCATCTTCACTATGCCCTTAGGACGCAAATCAAAGTGTTCGCGCACCAAGGCGGTCAGCACTTCGTTGGACACCTTACCGGTACCGTAGGTCTCGACCATGATGGAGGTGGGTTGCGCCACCCCAATCGCGTAGGAAATTTGCACCAAGCAACGCGAAGCCAAGCCGGCCGCCACGATATTCTTCGCCACATAACGCCCTGCATACGCCGCGGAACGGTCTACTTTTGATGGGTCTTTGCCAGAAAAAGCGCCGCCGCCATGAGGCGCCGCACCACCGTAGGTATCGACGATGATTTTACGGCCGGTTAAACCGCAATCGCCTTGTGGGCCACCAATCACAAATCGGCCAGTAGGGTTGACCAAAAACTTAATGTCACCCTTAATCAATTCTTTAGGCAAGGTCGGCTTGATGATTTCTTCTATCACCGCTTCGCGTATGTCTTTTAATTCCATTTCCGGGGCGTGCTGGGTTGACACCACCACGGTATCAATCGCGCTGGCTTTACCGTCTTGGTATTTGATGGTGACTTGCGATTTCGCGTCCGGACGCAACCAAGGCAAACGGCCGTCTTTACGCAACTGCGCTTGACGCTCCATGATGCGGTGCGATAACCAAATCGGCAATGGCATCAATTGCGGGGTTTCATCGCAAGCATAGCCAAACATCAAGCCTTGATCGCCGGCGCCTTGGTCCAATGGGTCGTCTTGCGCACCGTCCACGCCTTGGGCAATGTCAGGGGATTGTTTGTCGTAAGCCACCAATACCGCACAACCTTTGTAGTCTATGCCGTAATCGGTGTTGTCGTAGCCTATGCGTTTGATGGTTTCACGCGCTACTTTGATGTAATCCACATTAGCGGTGGTGGTGATTTCACCGGCCAACACAATTAAACCGGTGTTGGCTAAGGTTTCTGCTGCAACACGGGCAGTGGGATCTTGTTCTAATATCGCGTCTAAAATACTGTCGGATACCTGGTCTGCGAGTTTGTCTGGGTGACCTTCAGAAACGGATTCTGAAGTAAAAAGATAGTCGTTCATTTGTGCGCCTTGAAAAGTAAACTAAAAAAATGAAATGATTTTCATACTAAAGGCTG
>JBEDKJ010000066.1:0-5133 GCA_041172285.1 Pseudomonadota bacterium | reverse complement strand
GCGCGCCAAGTAATGGAACAAATAGTTAGCCTAGGCAACGTCACGCGCGGCTGGATAGGCATACAAGCGCAGGACATCACGCCTGAATTAGCCGAATCGTTCAAGCTAAAACAGGCACAAGGGGCCTTGGTGGCGGGGGTGCTTAAAGGCGGGCCGGCTGACAAAGCCGGCTTACTGGCAGGGGATATATTGCTAGCCATAAATGGCAAGCCGATTTACGACACGGGCTCCATGCTTAATTTAATTGCGGCCTTGACGCCTAACCAACAAGCTAACCTCAACATTGCTCGAGCTGAAAAAAACCTGAATTTAATGGTCAAGGTTGGCAAGCGACCAAAACCACTCGCCAAAAAATAGACCTAGGCGGGCATGACAGGCTCGCTACTTTTCGCTTTAGCAATGAAACCCGCCAGTAAAATCCCCAGCTCGTAGAGCATGCAAATGGGCAGCGCCAACATAAACTGCGAAACCACATCAGGCGGGGTAAAAATAGCCCCAAGTATGAACGCCACCACCACCACATACGCTCGTATGGCCTTCAACTGGATTACATCAAACCAGCCAAAATACACCACCAAAATGACGGCAATAGGCACTTGAAAAGCTAAACCGAATGCAAAAAACAGGCCGATCACGAAGTCTAGGTAATTCGCTATATCGGTCATGACTGCCACCCCAACGGGGGCCGAACTAATAATAAATCCAAAAATGACTGGCAACACCAGGAAGTAGGCGAAGGCCATGCCCATCAAAAACAAGCAACAGCTAGCCACTATCATGGGCACCATGAATTTTTTTTCATGGGCATACAACCCTGGCGCAACGAATGCCCAAGCTTGGAACATGGTATGCGGTAGAGAAATAATGAATGCCGCTAAAATGGCCACTTTCATGGGGACAAAAAAGGGCGTGGTCACCGCCGTCGCAATCATCTGAGCACCGCTAGGCAACTGAGCGAGCAAGGGTGCGGCTAACAGGCTGTATATTTTATTGGCAAACGGCAACAGCATCAGCAAGACCAGCGCAAATCCAATCAGCGTGCGCAACAAACGGTCACGCAATTCAATTAAATGGCTAATGAAATTTTCGGTTGGTGTCACAGGCTGAAGTTAGTTTTTGGCTGACGGCTCTTTTGCCTTAAGCGTTTCTAAGGCATCCAATTCTTGAAAATCCAGTTGTTGCGTCAACTCACTGACTTTACGTTGCGCTTTAGCCTGGGTCTTATGGCTGCTTTGCTTTATTTCATTTTGCAATTGCTGCAACTCTTCAAAGCGTGCCTCGCGATTGACTTCTTCTTTGACTTCCGCCAGATAACGCTGCATACGTCCGACAAGCGCGCCAAGCGTGCGCGCGACTCTCGGCAATTTTTCTGGGCCTATGACGATCAACGCAACAAATGCGATGACCAGCAGCTCAGAAAATGAAACATCAAACACGTAAAATCAGATTGAAAAATTACTGCGCGGCGGGTTTCTTAGCAGCGGGTTTTTTTGCTGCGGCCGGCTTTTTAGCTACGGCTGGTTTTTTTACTGCCGCTGGTTTTTTAACAGCTGGCTTTTTAGCTACGGCTGGTTTTTTTACCGCCGCTGGTTTTTTAACAGCTGGCTTTTTAGCTACGGCTGGTTTTTTTACCGCCGCTGGTTTTTTTGCGGCAGTGGTTTTTGCTGTTGCGGCGCCGGCTGCTTTTGCCGTTGGTTTAGCAGCCGGTTTTTTGGCGGCTGCTTTAGGTTTGGCTGTCGACACAGCAGTAGCCGCAACGGGTTTGTCTGAAGCGGCTTTGCCTTCATTGACCGCATCTTTAAAATCTTTAACCGCGCCGCCAACGTCGCCGCCCATGTTGCGTAATTTCTTCGTGCCAAAAACCAGCACCACTATTAACAATACAATTAACCAATGCCAAATGCTTAATGATCCCATGACGATACTCCTAAAATATTAAAGTTAGTTATTGCGTGACTTATCGCCACCGCCCATTACATGCACATGAATATGAAACACTTCTTGACCACCTTCTACACCGGTATTTATTAGGGTCTTGAATCCTGCTAAACCTTGCTGTTTTGCTAATTTCGGCGCAAGCAATAGCATTTTACCTAATAATGCCTGATGTTCGTTTTCACAGCTGGCTAAGCTGTCTATGTGTAATTTTGGCACAATCAAAAAATGTACGCTAGCCGATGGCCTAATGTCATTAAAGGCTATCACATCATTGTCTTCGTATATTTTTGTGGAAGGGACTGCGCCACTTACAATTTTACAAAATATGCAGTTGTCACTCATTTTTACTTGCTACTTTCTAGTCTGGATGCTTTTTCTTCTAGACCAGACAGTCCTTCGCGCCTAGCCAATTCCGCCAGCACGTCATCTGGTTTTAATCCGGCATGCGCTAACATCACCAAGGTGTGAAACCATAAATCGGCTGTTTCGTATATCAAGTCTTGTTTGTTGGGATTTTTAGCGGCAATGATGGTCTCAGCAGCTTCTTCACCGACCTTTTTCAAGATACTGTCCATGCCTTTGGCGTACAGTTTTGCCACATACGAGGTTTGCGGGTCAGCGTCTTTGCGTTGCTCCAACAAGTTTGCCAAACGGTTTAATGTATCGTTCATGTTTATCTCATTCGGCCTAATAAATATCTTTGGGGTCTTTAATCACGGCTTGATCGATTACCCACTGACCTTTATCTAATTTCTTAAAAAAGCAATTGTGCCGACCAGTATGGCAGGCAATGCCACCTACCTGCTCAACCTGAATCAACACCACGTCTTCATCGCAATCTATGCGAATTTCATGCACGCGTTGAAAATGCCCGGATTCTTCACCTTTATGCCACAACTTGTTACGCGAGCGCGACCAATACACGGCTTGCTTGGTATCATGGGTCAACTGCAAGGCCTCACGATTCATCCAGGCAAACATGAGTATGCGGCCTGTATTTTGCTCTTGTGCGATGACTGGCACCAAGCCATTGGCATCCCAGCGAATGTCATCTAACCAAATCATAACCTCACTTCTATGCCTTCTTGTGCCATGTATTGCTTGGCCTGCTTCACCGTGTATTCCCCATAATGAAAGATACTGGCGGCCAGCACCGCGTCGGCACCGCCCAGTTTCACGCCATCCACCAAATGCTGCAAATTACCCACCCCACCTGAGGCGATAATTGGCACTTCAACGGCGTCTGAAATGGCTTTATTCAAAGGGTTATTGAAGCCTATTTTTGTACCATCCCTGTCCATGCTAGTGATTAGCAACTCTCCGGCACCAAGGCTGGCCATGTGCTTAGCCCATTTAACGGCGTCCAAGCCGGTTGCCTTACGCCCGCCGTGAGTAAACACTTCCCACTCGAATGGCTGATTGTCCACTTTTTTGGCATCAATCGCCACCACTATGCATTGCGACCCAAAGCGTTGGGCAGCATCCGCCACCATCTGTGGATTAAGCACGGCCGTGGTGTTAATGCTAACCTTATCGGCTCCCGCGTTAAGCAAGCGCCGCACGTCTTCAACCTCACGCACACCACCGCCTACGGTTAACGGGATAAACACTTGGCTGGCAACCTGCTCAATAATGTGCAAAATCAATCCACGGTTATCGGAGCTGGCGGTAATGTCTAAAAAAGTGAGCTCGTCCGCGCCTTGATCGTCATAGCGCTTGGCAATTTCCACTGGGTCTCCGGCGTCCCTTAGCTCCAGAAAATTAACGCCTTTTACTACCCGACCATCGGTCACATCCAAACAAGGAATGATGCGTTTAGCGAGCACTTAATTCATCCGCAAGTTTTTGCGCGGCCGCAAAATCTAAACTGCCCTCGTAAATAGCACGCCCGGTAATGGTGCCTATGATGCCCTCATCGGCCACTGCGCACAAACGACGCACGTCATCCAGATTGGTCACGCCACCTGAGGCAATAACAGGAATGGTTAACGCTTGCGCCAACGCTACCGTGGCTTCGATATTGACCCCGGTCAACATGCCATCTCGGCCGATGTCGGTGTAAACAATCGAGTTGACGCCGTAATCTTCAAATTTCATGGCCAAGTCGATGACATCATGGCCGGTCAATTTAGACCAACCGTCTACCGCCACTTTGCCGTCTTTTGCATCGAGGCCGACTATGATTTGGCCAGGAAACGCGTCGCAGGCCTCGTGCAAAAAGCCCGGATTTTTAACCGCCGCCGTCCCTATAATAATGTAGCTGATGCCATTGTCTAAATAGCGTTCTATGGTTTCTAAATCGCGTATGCCGCCACCCAGCTGAATAGGAATATCACCCCCGACTGCGCTAACAATAGAGCGTATGGCCGCTTCATTTACCGGCTTACCCGCGAAAGCTCCGTTCAAATCCACTAGATGCAGGCGCTTGCCACCGCAATCAATCCAATGCTTAGCCATGGCAGCCGGATCCTCGGAAAAAACCGTGGACTCTTCCATTAAACCTTGTTTAAGGCGCACACAGTGGCCGTCTTTTAGATCGATTGCAGGGATAATTAACATAGTCATATCAAAAAATAATTAAAATTTGGTCTATTAATTTGCGGCATTACGGTAACCAGTTTACAAAATTGCTTAGCATTTGCAAACCGGCACTAGCGCTTTTTTCTGGGTGAAACTGCACGGCAAATAAATTGTTTTTCGCGATAGCGCTGGTAAATGAATTGGGGTATTCACTGTAACCGGCCGTCAAGGACAGCTCATCTGGCTGCACATAATAACTGTGCACATAATAAAACCGTGCGCCATCTTCGATTCCTTGCCATAAAGCATGCGGAGCACCGTCTTGATCACGGCTTTGGTAAACCTGATTCCAGCCCATGTGCGGTACTTTTAATTTGTCGCCATGGCGGTCATGCATGTCGACGGTTGCGAAGCGTCGTACTTGCCCCTTGAACAAACCTAGGCCAGCCGCATCGCCCTCCTCAGAGTGCTCAAATAGCATTTGCAAGCCTATGCATATGCCTAAAAATGGCTTGTTGTTTGCCGCCTCCAAAACGGCAGCACGCAAACCCCTGGCATCCAATTCACGCATGCAATCTGGCATGGCGCCTTGGCCAGGAAACACCACGCGACTGGCGCTGGCAATTTCATCCGGATTGCTGCTAATCACAACCGATTTACCTGGTGCAACGTGCT
>JBEDKJ010000065.1:0-17299 GCA_041172285.1 Pseudomonadota bacterium | reverse complement strand
TTGCGCGGCACCCGGTAGGCAGCCACTATTACAAATTGTCGGATTGGAAAAATGGCCAATACCTAAAATTAAGCCGAAACCCATACGCCAGCCAAGGTCAAGCCAATATAGAGCATTTGCTATCTCGCATTATTCCTGACAAAGCGGCTCAATTTTTGGAACTCAGCGCAGACAACATCGATTCCATGGCATTAAACCCTATCCAATACGCTAGGATATTCCCATCCAGGCCTGACCTTAGCAAAAACATAGGTTTGTACAAAGAATTGGGTAACAGCTACTCCTATATGGGATTTAATTTAAAACGCAAACCGTTTGATGATGTACGCGTTCGCCAAGCGATCAATTACGCCATCGACAAACAAGAAATTATCGATGGGGTATTGCTAGGACTGGGTGAACCGGTGGCGTCACCTTACAAACCAGGCACACGCTGGAGTAATCCTAAGCTAAAGCCCTACCCTTATGATCCCAACAAAGCCCGTGCATTGCTGCGTGAGGCTGGCTTTGCCGACACAAATGGCGATGGCATATTGGAAAAAGACGGCAAGCCCTTTAGCTTTGAAATACTGACCAATCAAAACAAAGAACGTGAGATGACGGCAGTCTTAATTCAACGCCGACTTAAAGAAGTGGGTATAGAGGTCAATATACGCGTGCTGGAGTGGGCCAGCTTTTTAGGCCGCTTCATCAAACCCAAGCAATTCGACGCCGTGGTATTAGGCTGGAGCTTGTCCTTAGACCCCGATCAGTACGGGATTTGGCACTCAAGTCAACAAGCACCAGGCCAATTCAATTTTATCAGTTACAGCAACCCGCAAGCAGACAAGCTACTGGAAGCAGGCCGTATAGAATTAAATCCCGACAAGCGCATGAAAATTTACCACGCTTTTTCAAAAATACTGCTTGAAGACAGCCCGGTCATATACTTGTCAGCCGGCTATGGCTTATCGGCCATCCATAAACGCGTCAAGGGCATTAGCAGCCCTGCCCCAGCGGCCGGCATAGCTCATAACACATACGAGTGGTTTATTCCTAAAGCCTATTACCGCAACGAAATGAATGATCAATAAAAGGCAACCATGGCTAGCTACTTATTAAAACGCATTTTATGGATGGTGCCGCTATTACTGGGCATCAGTCTGATTTCATTTTTCATCATGCACCTCGCACCAGGTGACATCACCACCAGTGAGGCGAGCTTCAATCCGAAAGCCAGCGAAGAATCCAGGCAAAAATTACGCGCCTTGTACAATTTAGACAAACCGGTCATCGTGCAATACGGCTTATGGGTTAAACGCTTAGCCAAGTTAGACTTTGGCACGTCCTTCGCCTCCCACCAAAGGCCGGTTTTTTGGCAAACTACCGATAAAGACGGCAACGTCACGCTCGGCATGATACAAGAAGCCTTGCCCATCACTTTATTAATCAACGTACTGAGTTTGCTCCTCATCATAGGCATCGCCTTACCGCTGGGCGTCATCTCAGCATTGAAGCAAAATCAATGGCCTGACCGTGCCATCACCATGTTTGTTTTTCTAGGGTTTGCCATACCTGGCTTTTGGCTGGCATTGATGCTTATGTACTGGACGGGCGTGCAGCATAGCTGGCTGCCTATTTCTGGCTTGGAGAGCATGGGCCACGAAAACCTGATATGGCCAGCACAAATCTGGGACACATTGCAGCACCTTGTGTTGCCAGTATTTATTTCCGCCATCACTGGGCTAGCCGGCATATCACTGTTTGTGAGAAACGGCATGCTCGATGTATTGCACCAAGACTACATCACCACCGCTCGCGCCAAAGGCCTAAATGAAAATAAAATCATTTATGGCCATGCCTTACGCAACGCCCTACTGCCACTCATCACTATTTTTGGTTTAAGCATCCCCGGCTTAATAGGCGGATCGGTCATAGCGGAAAGCATTTTTGCGATACCAGGCATGGGCAAGCTTTTTTACGATGCGGTTTTAATGCGGGATTTTCCCGTCATCATGGGTATTTTAACCATAGGTGCCATACTGACCATGCTAGGCAACCTGCTAGCAGACATCTCTTACGCATGGGCAGACCCACGTGTTAGACGGGGGGTGATGTAATGAAACTGCTGTGGCAAAATCCGCTGACCTTAATTGGCTTTATCATCATTAGCAGCATACTGCTGTTAGCTGCAGTAGCACCCTTTATAGCGCCATACGACCCTAATGCCATTGATGTCAAAGCCATATTACTGGCTCCTTCGCAGTTGCACCTAATGGGTACAGACGGACTGGGACGCGACGTCCTTTCCCGTATGCTATACGGTGGTCGCATCTCCCTCATGGTGGGTTTTGTTGCCGTAGGCATTGCCACTCTAATTGGCATCGTACTGGGCGCCATAGCCGGATTTTACCGAGGCTGGGTGGACACATTAATCATGCGCACGGTAGACGTGATGCTATCGATTCCCACTTTCTTCTTAATCTTGGCCGTGATTGCGTTTCTAAGTCCTTCCATATGGAACATCATGATAGTCATAGGCCTAACATCCTGGATGGGGGTGACGCGATTGGTCAGGGCAGAGTTTTTAAGCTTGCGTAACCGAGAGTTTGTTTTAGCTGCGCAAGCTCTCGGTGCAAAAGACTTTAGGTTGATTTTTGGGCATTTATTACCTAACAGCCTGACGCCTATTATTGTTAGCTCAATACTGGGGATAGCCAGTGCGGTATTAGTCGAATCCGGCCTAAGCTTCTTAGGCTTGGGCGTGCAAGCGCCGCAAGCATCCTGGGGCAACATCTTGACCGATGGCAAGGAATACATCCAGTTTGCCTGGTGGCTGTCCTTGTTCCCTGGCCTCGCCATATTGCTTACCGTGTTAGGCTATAATTTGCTTGGGGATGGTTTACGCGATGCGTATAATCCAAGAAGCAATCAACATTAGCCAGCCGCATTTGCAGACATAAAATAGGGAAAACGTTATGGGATTTTTAGCAGGTAAAAAAATATTAATCGCCGGATTATTGAGCAATCGATCAATTGCATACGGTATTGCTGAAGCAATGAAACGCGAAGGCGCAGAACTTGCCTTTACCTACCAAATGGAAAAACACCAAGAACGCGTGGCAAAATTAGCAGCGGATTTTGGCTCTACTTTGCTTTTTCATTGCGACGTGGCTGAAGACAGTCAGATTGAAGCCTTGTTTCCAGCCATTGCCAAACATTGGGATGGCATAGACTGCATCGTGCATTCGGTGGCCTTTGTGCCTAAGGATGCATTAGATGGGGATTACCTAGAAAAGGTTACAAGGGAAAATTTCCGCATTGCCCATGACATCAGTTCCTACAGCTTTGCCGCTATGGCTAAAGCCGCCTACCCCATGATGGCAGGCAGAAACGGCAGTTTATTAACCATCAGTTACCTTGGCGCCGAGCGCACCATGCCCAACTACAATGTCATGGGTCTAGCCAAGGCCAGCCTAGAAGCAAACGTACGCTATATGGCACAAAGTCTAGGTCCTAAAGGTATACGCGTTAATGCGGTATCTGCCGGTCCAATCAAAACATTAGCCGCATCCGGCATTGCCGATTTTGACAAGATGATAGGCTTCAATGAAAAACACGCAGCCTTGCGTCGCAACGTCACTATAGAAGAGGTAGGCAATGCATCTGCCTTCCTTTGCAGTGACTTGGCATCCGGTATCACCGGCGAGATCACCTACGTTGACGGCGGCATGAACATCACCGCTGCAGGTTCTATAGATTAATTCAAGCAGCCCTTTAGCAAATAAAAAAGGCACCTAGGTGCCTTTTTTATTTATTGCTTACTATATAAATTAACTAAGGCTTAGAAAGCAGCAAGCTTTCATTGACGGTGACCTTGGCATTTAAGCGTAAAGCTTGTTTATAAGCGGCCAAATACTCGCTGCTCAAAGCTTCCTTAAGCTCATTTTTAGCCAACTGCTCGGCATCCGCATCGCCAACTAAACCGGCATCCACTTTAAGCACTTTCAGCAATAGAAAGCCTTGCTTGCTGTCTGCCACACCAGAATAAGCCGGTAGTTTAGCCGCGTTAGTTTTAAACGCTAGGTTCATGGCTAAATCGGTTAAACCTTGGGCATTTTTTCTATCCACCGTTACCTCTGGGATCCACTCAATATCAGTCACGTTTTTACCGGCTTTTAAATCGCGTAATGCCGCCTCACCTTTAGCTTTAGCTAGCTTCGCTGCCGCTTCCAATTTAAGCAAGGATTCAATACCCGCCTTGACCTCATCAAAACTTCTTGGTGCAGCCGGTTTGTATTCTATTAATCGCGCCGACACTAAATTGTTAGGCGACACTTCCACTGCTTCTGTATTACGGTGGTCTTTAAGCACCTCGTCGGAGAATATCAAAGCCATGATTTTTGGATTATTCTTAAAAAACTTAGTGCCCGTTTCGCGGTTTAACCAATTTGACTGCTGAACTTGACCGCCAAAAGCCTTAGCCGCAGGTTGCAAGCTACCGGATTGCTCATAGACTAAATTACTGAACACCTCCGCCTGCTTAACAAATTCCGCTTGGGCTTTCTGGTACATCAAATCGCCTTTGATTTGCGGCTTCAAACTGTTGAAATCACTGCTGGCTCCAGTAATTTCAGTTACTTTTATGATGTGATAACCAAACTCGGATTCGACCAATCCACTAATTTGATTAAGCTTCATGCTAAACGCGGCATCCTCGAAAGGTTTAACCATTGCGCCACGAGCAAAACTACCTAAATCGCCACCTTTAACGGCCGAACCTGGGTCTTGTGAGTGTTTAATGGCTAACGATTCAAATGATTTTGGGTCTTTTTTAATGGCAGCCAAGATCTCTTGGGCTTTAGCCTTAGCTTGCGCTTTTTGTGCCTCTGTCGCGCTCACACCAAAACCAATTAATATGTGACTGGCCCGTCTTTGCTCGTTGCCAGAAAATTTACCTGCATTTTCTTCGTAAAACTTCTTAACCTCGGCATCATCGACGTTAACTTGACGCATGAAATCAACCGCTGACATGGATAAAAATTCCACTCGAACTTGTTCAGGCACCAATAATTTGTTTTTGTGCAGATCGTAATAGGCTTTAACTTGATCGGGCGTCACCTTAACTTGATCAACAAAATCCTTGGTTTTAATTTCTGCCACGCTTACCACGCGTTGTTGGTTGCTTAACTGAATGGCATGTTGCAAACGCGACTCGGTTGAAAATGCTAATTTACCAATGCCATCTAGCGCTTGCTGCGTCAGCATGTCAGCACGCATGCCGGACTCAAACCGCGTAGGCGTTAACTGATTTTGCGTTAGGGTTTGATCGTACAATTCTTGTGAAAAATTGCCGTCTCTTTGGAATTCAGGCATGCCAGTTATGTAAGTAGCCAATTGCACATCACTGATGGCAAAGTTGGCGCGGCGTATTTCGTCGTTTATCAATTGTTTATTGATCAATTGGTTGAGCACCAATGATTTGACTTCTGGGCTATCTAATTGCGCCTGGTCAAACTTGCCTTCTGACTGCAAGCGGTTACGCGTATTTTTTAATGCGTTATCGTACTCTTGTATGGAGATGTTATTGCCCGCCACTTTAGCAACAGCGACATTGCTTCCTGCACTGCTTAAATAAGAGTCTATGCCAAACAAGGCAAACGGAATAGTAATCAAGGCCAGTAACGCTTTACCAACCCAACCTTGGGCAACCGTACGAATTCTATCTAACATAAAAAATATCCACCTTAAGCTTGCATTTAACGTTTAAATTTAAGCGGCTTAGCCAGCTAAACTGCATTTAATGATCAATCTGACAATATACCACAAGAGCCCATTATATTGGGCTCCAGCTTATCTCTTGCACCCGGCGTTGGGACTATGAAATCCAGCATTTGGTTCGGATTAATAATGCCAATTAAAGCCAGATTCAAATGCGAATTTACAAATAAAAATAGCGAGTCCTAAGACTCGCTATTTTTATTTGGCGGAGCGGACGGGACTCGAACCCGCGACCACCTGCGTGACAGGCAGGTATTCTAACCAACTGAACTACCGCTCCATTAACTTATAGAACTCTATTAAAAAATAAAATCCGTATAATTTTTGCGTTCAAATTTTTAGCAAAATAAAAGAGTGCTTAACTTACCAGCACTCTCAAATTTTACAATTAGGAACGACTTAGTCACTTTTTTGTGGTTTGAAATAATGGTGGGTGCTAACGGGGTCGAACCGCTGACATTCGCCTTGTAAGGGCGACGCTCTACCAACTGAGCTAAGCACCCTGCGTAACCAACAAAAACGCTAGTTTACAGCATCTTTAAGTGATTTACCAGCTCTAAATTTAGGAGAATTCGCTGCTTTAATCTTAATTGTTGCGCCAGTACGTGGGTTACGGCCGTTTCGGGCAGCACGCTTACCTAGATAGAAAGTACCAAATCCAATGAGTGTGACCAAGTCACCTTTTTTCAAGGCACCAGTAATCGAAGCGGTAGTGGCATCCAGTGCACGGCCAGCAGCAGCTTTTGAAATGCCAGCTGTGCTGGCGATACGGGCTATCAAATCTGATTTATTCACGAGTAATCCCCTCATAAAATTTAATTAATTAAAGACCTTACTGTAACGTGGGAAGCATGCTCCCACTTGCCTTTATATCAATGTCATCAAGCCGATGTCAAGCCTTGGGCTTAAGATTAACTAGCCTCAGTGTTTAACCCCATCATTTAGTGCGTTAGCCTTATCTACTGTTTTATCCGCCAACGCCACTTCAGTGGCAAGCTTAGCCTCGGATTCCTCTAGAGGGATGGGTTGTGAGGCTAGCGCCAAGGTCAGCACCTCGTCTATCCATTGCACTGGGTGTATGTCTAAATGATTTTTAATATTTTCCGGAATGTCCGACAAATCTTTGACATTTTGCTGTGGTATCAATACCGTTTTAATTCCACCACGGTGCGCCGCCAACAATTTTTCTTTAAGGCCACCAATTGGAAGAACCTCACCGCGCAATGTAATTTCCCCTGTCATGGCTACGTCCGCTCTAACAGGAATGCCTGTCAATATAGAGACCAAGGCAGTCGTAATGGCTATACCAGCGCTTGGTCCATCTTTTGGCGTGGCCCCTTCAGGGAAATGAATATGGATGTCATTTTTTTCATAAAAATCGTCATGAATACCCAAACGCTTGGCGCGGCTTCGCACAACGCTCATGGCTGCTTGAGTTGACTCTTTCATCACGTCACCCAGCTTTCCTGTCGTGGTGGTTTTGCCCTTACCAGAAAGCAACACCGCCTCTATGGTTAGCAGTTCACCGCCAACAGAAGTCCATGCCAAACCGGTGACCTGACCTACTTGATTTTCTTTTGCAGCCACACCAAAATCATAACGTTGCACCCCCAAATAGGTTTCTAGCGTTGCTGGAGTGACGTCAATTTTCTTGATGGACTGGCCGCCACTGTCTGCTTTTGCGGTCAACAAGGCTTTTACCACCTTGCGGCAGACTTTGGACACCTCTTGTTCTAACTTACGCACGCCCGCCTCTCGCGTGTAGTAACGAACGATATCGCGCAGCGTATCCTCCGTTATGCTAACTTCCGCCTCTTTCAGACCGTGTGACTTCAATTGCTTAGGCAATAAATATCGCATGGCAATGTTTACTTTTTCGTCTTCGGTGTAGCCAGATAGGTGGATGATTTCCATCCTATCCAATAGCGCAGCAGGAATGTTCATGGAATTTGCTGTGGCAACAAACATCACGTCAGACAAGTCGTATTCAACCTCAACGTAGTGGTCTGCAAAAGTGTGATTTTGCTCCGGGTCCAACACTTCCAAGAGTGCTGAAGATGGATCACCACGCATGTCTTGACCCATTTTATCCACTTCATCTAACAAGAATAATGGGTTTTTAACGCCGACCTTAGCCATGCCCTGTAAGATTTTTCCTGGCATGGAACCAATGTACGTACGCCTATGACCACGAATTTCAGATTCATCACGCACCCCACCTAAGGCCATGCGTATGAATTTTCGGTTCACGGCTTTGGCTATGCTTTGACCCAAAGACGTCTTACCAACACCAGGCGGGCCAACTAGGCAAAGTATGGGCGCCTTGATTTTATCCACGCGTTGCTGCACAGCTAAATACTCAACAATGCGTTCCTTCACCTTCTCCAGACCAAAATGGTCGTCGTCTAACACTTTCTCAGCAGCCAATAAATTTTTGCTGATTTTGGTTTTTTTCTTCCAAGGCAAATTAATCAATGTATCTATGTAGTTACGCACCACTGAGGCTTCTGCTGACATCGGCGACATCAGTTTGAGTTTTTTAAGCTCACTGGACACTTTAGCCAAGGCATCCTTAGGCATGCGTGCTTCCTCTATGCGCTTTTCCAACTCTTCCATTTCCGCATTTTCGTCTTGCTCACCCAACTCTTTTTGAATCGCCTTAACCTGCTCATTCAAATAGTACTCGCGCTGGGTTTTTTCCATTTGGCGCTTAACACGACCACGGATACGTTTTTCTACCTGTAGGATATCAATTTCAGCTTCCATTAGGCGCAGCAAATGCTCCAAACGCTCAGCCACGCTAAACATTTCCAATACTTTTTGTTTTTCATCTAACTTCAAAGTCAAATGGGCAGCTATGGTATCCGCCAAACGACCGGCCTCATCTATGCCAGCTAAGGACGTCAGAATTTCTGGTGGAATTTTTTTGTTTAGCTTGACGTATTGATCAAATTGAGCAAAAACCGTACGCATCAAAGCCTGTATTTCTATGTCATTGTCTGATTCAGGGATAAGCTCTGCTCTTGCAGCAAAGCACTCTTCCATCTCAACAAACCCGCTGACTTTGGCACGCTGCACCCCTTCTACCAGGACTTTTACCGTGCCGTCAGGTAATTTAAGCATCTGCAAGACGGTCGCGACCGTACCCACTTCATACAAATCCTCCGCATCCGGCTCATCTTTGTTAGCGGATTTTTGCGCAACCAACAAAATTTGCTTGTTGCCGTCGGATGCAATTTCCAAGGCTTTAACCGATTTCGTGCGTCCCACAAACAATGGAATAACCAAATGCGGGTAAACCACTACATCCCGTAATGGCAAGACCGGCAATAAGCCCTCATCGGGGGTGTAGGAAGGTAAAGATGTGATCATGGATGGTCCCAATTAAACTAAGTCATTAAACTCAAATCGCTAAGGATTATTTATGGGGGCAAATAACGGCGATTCAAGTCTATAGTTATGCATTACCAAACGGTCAGAAATAGGCCGCTTAGTGTTTATCCAACGGCTTCTTCAGCAGGGGTATCAGCAAAAATGAGAATGGCAGGGGCGTCGCCGCGAATCACGCCTTCATCAATTACCACCTTGCTGAGGTTTTTAAGTGAAGGCAATTCATACATAATTTCGAGCAAGGCATGCTCTAAAATTGATCGCAGACCGCGTGCGCCTGTTTTACGCTCCAAGGCTTTCTTAGCTATGAGTAGCAAGGCCGCCTCCCTAAACTCCAATTCCACGCCTTCCATTTTGAACAATTTAATGTATTGCTTGGTCAAGGCGTTTTTTGGTTCGGTCAAGATGGTCATCAAGGCAGCTTCGTCCAAGGACTCCAAGGTCGCCACCACCGGCAAACGGCCTATAAATTCCGGTATCAAGCCAAATTTAATTAAGTCTTCCGGCTCAACATCTCTTAACACAGCGCCTACCTGGCGCTCATCATCCTTGCTCTTTACCTCAGCGCCAAAACCTATGCCACCCTTTTCAGAGCGCAAGCGTATGACTTTCTCCAGGCCATCGAATGCCCCGCCACAAATAAACAATATGTTCGTGGTATCCAATTGCACAAATTCTTGATTGGGGTGTTTGCGTCCGCCTTGTGGGGGAATCGAAGCCACGGTGCCTTCGATTAATTTTAACAACGCTTGTTGTACGCCCTCCCCTGATACATCACGGGTAATCGATGCATTTTCAGACTTACGGGAAATCTTGTCTACCTCATCGATATAAACAATACCACGCTTGGCTTTTTCTACGTCGTAGTCGCATTTTTGCAATAATTTTTGCATGATGTTTTCCACGTCTTCACCTACGTAACCGGCTTCAGTCAGGGTGGTGGCATCGGCCATCACAAAAGGCACGTCCAGCAAGCGCGCGAGCGTTTGGGCCAACAAGGTCTTACCCGAGCCAGTCGGACCTATCAGTAAAATGTTACTTTTGGAAATTTCGACTTCGTCTTTTTGTCCGCCATCGGATAAATTATTGTGGCCTAGGCGTTTGTAATGATTGTAAACCGCAACGGCTAAATTCTTTTTTGCGTGAGTTTGACCGATGACGTATTGGTCTAAAATTTTACAAATTTCTTGTGGGGTAGGCAGACTTTGATCGGTGGATTTAAGGCCATCCGTGGTCTTTACTTCCTCGCGAATAATGTCGTTACACAAATCCACGCATTCATTGCAGACAAAAACAGATGGACCAGCAATGAGTTTTTTAACTTCGTGTTGGCTTTTGCCACAGAAAGAACAGTAAAGTAATTTATCGCCGTCAGCTTTAGTAGCCATGTATATTCCCTATTTAAAAAACACTAAGGCCAGTTTTTATGTTGCCAACAAAATGACTATGCCGCTTCAGATCGACTGGTAATCACCTTATCTATCATGCCGTAGGCCAGAGACTGCTCGGCACTCATGAAGTTGTCGCGCTCTGTATCCAAATCGATCTCTGCCGCGGTTTTTCCAGTGTGATGCGCCAATATGGCGTTTAATTTTTCACGTAAGTACATGATTTCTTTAGCGTGTATGGCTATGTCGGTGGATTGACCCTGAAAACCTCCGGAAGGCTGATGGATCATGACGCGGGAATTAGGCAGGCTAAAACGCTTACCTTTAGCCCCCGCCGCTAAAAGAAATGCGCCCATACTGGCTGCTTGGCCTATGCATAACGTGCTAACGTCGGCCTTAATAAACTGCATGGTGTCATAAATGGACATGCCTGCTGTCACTGAACCGCCCGGGGAATTAATGTACAGTGAAATATCTTTATCTGGATTTTCCGCTTCTAGGAATAGCAATTGCGCCACCACTAAATTAGCCGACATATCATTGACAGGGCCAACCAAAAACACCACCCGCTCTTTTAGTAAGCGCGAATAAATATCGTAGGAACGTTCACCACGGCCGCTTTGCTCCACCACCATGGGAATATAGCCCAAACCTTGTGGACTTAAATCTTGTTGCAACGTCGACCCTGGCAAAGTATTCATTAAGCATTTCCCATTAAATCATCAAATTTAACTTTCTTATCGCTGACTTTGGCTTTCGCTAAGACCCAAGCCACTGCATTTTCTTCCGTGGCCAAGGCTGCCGGCTCATCCAAACGTTTAGGATCGGCGTAATACCAAGTGACCACATCAGCAGGACGCTCAAAGCTTTGTGAAAACACATCCACCATGGCACGCACTTGCTCTGCATTTGCATGCAAACCGTTTTTATTGATTAATTCACCAAGGATTAAGCGTAATTTAGTGCTGCGTTTAGCTTGCTCTTCAAACATACTAGGCTCAAGTTTGATGGCGCCAAGGTCGGCACCACGCTGTTTAAGGTTTTGCGCGGTAGTTTCCATCATGCGGTTAATTTCCGTGCCTAACAGTACGCGTGGTATCTCGAAATCAGCTTGATCAACTAAGGCCTGAAACACTTGCTCTTTAACCTTAGCGTTGACGCGTTTTTCAACTTCTTGCTTTAAGCTTTCGGTGATTTCCGCTTTCATCTTGGCCACGTCACCGTCTTCTATGCCTAGACTCTTAGCAAAATCCGCATCCAATTCAGGGTAACTTGGTTCTGACACGCTGATGTAATTAACTTCATAAGCAACGGTCTTGCCTGCAAGCTGAGCGGGATTGTGATCGGCTGGGTAGCTTATTTCGAATTTTTTAGATGCGCCTGCTTTGCCGCCTGTCAACTGTTCATCAAAGCTCGCCACACGACCTGCATCACCCAACACCAAATCGATACCGGTATCACCAGTGGATTCCACTTCTTTGCCATCTACCGATGCCGTTAAGGTCACATTAATACGATCGCCTTTTTTGGCTGCACGTTTTACTGGCACGTAACTTACACGTTGTTTAACTAGTACATCCAAGGTATTTTTCACATCGGCATCGCCAACTTCTAATACTGGGCGTTCGATTTTTATTTTTGCTAAGTCCCCTATCGTTACTTCAGGAAACACTTCAAAAGTAGCCGTGTATTCCAAATTAACAGAGGCGGCTTCAAAAGGTTTGTGCTCAATATTAGGGTAGCCGGCAACGCGCAATTTGGCTTCTTCAACGGCATCGCCGAAGCTTTTTTCAACGGCGCTAGAATAGACCTCATCGCGCACTTGATCGCCATAATGCTGATTTACCAAACCAATGGGGGCTTTACCTGGTCGGAAGCCGGCAAATTTTGCCGTGCGTGACATCTGATTTAAGCGCTGACGAATTTGCGCTTCCAGTGGTTGAAGTGGAACCGTAATGGTAATACGGCGCTCAAGTTTGCTAATAGTTTCAACATTCAATGCCATGCGGTTTATTCCTAAGGTCAAGTTTCTAAATTATTCCACGCTTGAAAATGAACAAACGTTTGTAGGAAAATCGTTTGTAAAATCAGGACGTTATTTACTAAATTGGAACGAATTATGGGCTACAAACAATTCATTTCAATGGCTTTAGACGGTATTTTATTAAATAATTTCACCGACTGTAGGCACGCCATAGAAATACGCATTTATAAGGCTCACTGCTTCGCTTAAATTAAGCGCCAAACTATAGCATATTAGGCTTTTGTAAACAAATGACGCCGCATAATTTTCAGCGAGGGAGGATACGCCAGGCACAAAAAAGGCTTTCCGATCAAGGAAAGCCTCTGTGTATTTGGTGCGAAAGGAGAGACTCGAACTCTCACGCCTCACGGCGCTGGAACCTAAATCCAGTGCGTCTACCAATTCCGCCACTCTCGCATTTAAGTAAACAGCTTTTTAGCGCTGTTCAAACAAGCCGGCATTATAGCGCAAGTCGCGCTGCTAGCAACAGCTAAAAAGATAAAATTGGCATATATTTACGCGCCAAACTTGCAGGCAAATACTTGGCTTAGGCTTATTCATTCCTTACTAGCAAAATATCGGATGATTGTGCGAGAATGTCACAAGATGCGCTATGCCATCGACAACCACTCAAGAGCCCAGACATGCAAACCAATATCAATGAAAATGAAATTAACATGCTCCGCACGGAGCTGGAATTACTCATGCGTGAGCGTTTGTCCTTACTAAAAGTGACCGGTGCAGCGGCTGGTTTAATTGCAGAAATGGATAGCCACGATTTGCCTATTAGCACGGTAGAGGCGGCAGACTTATTGGCCACCTCTATCAACGGCTTAAGCGAAGAAACCTTGCAAGACGCCCTGAGCGCCGTGCATGCTGAAATCATTGAATAATGTCACTTGGCAGCTCCAACAACAACCTAATCTGACTTAAAGTGTTACCATTATTTTGCTAAAGCCCACCAGTTCAATACTCAGCTTGCATCTAAAACGCAATGCCTTGCGCATCATGCTCATACCATTGATTTTGACCGCTTGCAGCTTTCAGCAATACCAAGCAAAACCCATAGACACCCAGGCAAATTTAGCCAAACTAAGCGAAAAAGACCCAAATGGTCCAGCATTTCAAGCATTTCTCATTGCGCATGGCTATAAATCCGATCAATTGCCTGTGCAAAATTGGGGGCTAGAAGACCTTACCTACTGCGCTTTGTTTTTTCATCCCAGCTTAGACCTAGCCAAGGCCAAATCCAAGGCTGCCGCATTATCGGTGGCCACCACCGCAGAATCGGCTATTCCAACTTTAAATGCCTTGTCTAGGCGCAGCAATGGTAGAAACCAAATAATTAAGCCGTATGCAATGGATTTTAGTGTCGACGTTCCTTTGGATCTGGTCAAAAAAGGCGAGATAAGAGTTGAAAACGCTCAGCATCTGTTTGAAATGACAGAATTGGATTTTGCCCAAACGGCTTGGCAACTGCGTAACGCTCTTGCGCAAATCTGGCTTGAATATCAATTTAATCAAGAACAAATTCGATTGTTAAATAAGGCACAAATTCAACATCAGGCCATTATTGCGATACATGAAAAAAGATTGGCATTGGGCTTGGATTCCAATCTAGACATGAATGCAGCGAAATTACTCCTTCAGTCCAATGAAAGTCAATTAAATCAGGCGCAACAACAATCTCTCATACTGCAGAATCAGTTAGCAAGCAATACTGGGCTTCCAATTGAACGCTTTAAAAAAATGGTTTTAAAAAAAGATGGGGCGTTTCAAGGCAAGCAGATTTTGCAATTAGAGGACATTAAAAAAACAGCCTTGTTAAATAGAATTGACTTAAGAATAGCCCTGCTTCGCTATGCCACCATGGAAGACAAACTCAAACTTGAGATTGCAAATCAATACCCAGACTTGGTAATCAGTCCTGGCTACTCCTATGAATTTGGTGACAGCATTTGGTCTTTAGGTTTCTCTGGACTCATGACTTTTTTAAATAAAAATAAAGCCGCGATTGCAGAGGCTAGGCAATTACGTGAGGTAGAAGGGGCGGCATTCGATGTCCTGCAAAACAAAATAATAGGTGATACAGATGCGGCCTATTCAGAATTAATGGCCGCTCAAGACGCCGTGGCGAAGCATAGAAAAATCTTACTCACCCAAGAAGATCAAGAGAAACGCATGGCCAAATTATTAACGGCAGGTCAAATTGACCGTCTCGCCTTTACCTTGGCGAAACTGGATACCGTGCTGGCAGAAAAAGCGTTAGCGGCAGCCCTATACCAATACAATGACGCCATTAGGAAACTTGAAAACTTAATGGAAAAACCGCTGACTAGCGCAGGAGTTAACTATGAATCGTAAAGCAACAATGGTTATCGCCATGCAGGCCATACTAATTATTTTATTATTTTGGTTCATGGTTTATTTTGCTAAGGATGAATTTGAGACAGCTTCCACCGGCGGCGCTGAAGAGAGCATCAATAGCCCCAGCTTAGTTAGCAACAATAGTTCAGAGGATAAAGGCGCAGCCACCTTACTTCTAAGTAAAGCCTCACAGCAACAAAGTGGCATAAAAACGATAGCATTAAGCAGCACGCAACACCAAGCTTCCACTGCGTCGTTTGCCAGCGTTGAAGGGGTGGATAGCCTATTGGAAATGCGCGCACGCTACCTAACGGCCTTGGCCGATAGCCATGTCATACGCAGCAGCATGGCCAGCAAACAACAAAACGCACAGCGCATGCAATTACTTAATCAAGACGACAAAAATGTCTCGGACAGCGCCGTACAAGAAGCTTGGGCTAGCTTGCATGCCGAACAAGCCAGACTGAGTGCCAGCCAAACCTTAGCCAAAGGCATACGGGACAGCATGCAGCAGCAATGGGGCGGCGTTCTGACCGATTGGGCCACACAAGCCAACCCTAAGCGCGACTTTCTGTCGCTCGTGCATTTTCAAGCCGTATTAATAAAAGTCAGCTTGCCTTTTGATGTTAGTCCTAGCCCCGCAAGCGCAATGCAAATAAGTCAGATTGGTGGTCAACCTATTGCCATGGCCACTTTTGTATCAACTGCCCCACAAACTGACACCACCCTGCAAGGCAAAACTTATTTTTACCTAGCCCCGGCAAAAAATTTACGGGCGGGCATGCGTGTCAGCGCACGCTTGGACAGTCAAAAACAATCCAGCAAAGGGGTCATAGTCCCTCATGAAGCGGTCGTGTGGTATGCGAATCAAGCATGGGTATACCAAAAACTGGCAGCAGACAAACCGGGTTTTGACAAATTTGTGCGTCGCATCATTAGCACCGATATCGAAATAGAGGGCGAGACGATTAGCGGCTGGTTTAATACTGCAGGCTTGGTTGCAGGTAATGAATTGGTTAGCAGCGGTGCGCAACTGCTGTTATCCGAAGAACTCAAATACCAAATCACCAATGAAAACGACGATTAAATTCAACAACTTAATCGGCGTTTCAGTGCAGACTAATGCTGGATTGTTAGCGTTAGGTCGTAGCTAAAACGATGATTAAATTTATTGGCTCAATTGGCATTTCAGTGCAGACTAATGCATGGCTGTCAGCGTTAGGTCGGAACTAAAATGACGATTAAATTTATTGGCTCAATCGGCGTTTTAATGCAAATAAAGATGGGTAATTAAACCATGATGTCTGCATTAGTTCGATTCTCCATTCGATTTCATGGCGTAGTCATAGGGCTAGCCTGCCTGGTCGTTATCTACGGCCTATACGGTTTGTCTAGGGCCAATTTAGATGTTTTTCCTGAATTCTCCCCCACCCAAGTAGTCATTCAAACCGAGTCACCGGGTTTGTCATCTAAACTGGTTGAACAACTGGTCACGCAGCCCATAGAAAGCACTTTATCTGGCACAGTGGGCGTTGAATCGATGCGCTCTCAATCCATTCCTGGGCTGTCGATCGTCACCATAATCTTTAATGAAAAAACCGACATTTATAAAAATAGGCAGGCTGTGGCTGAGCGCCTGGCTACCCTAAACAATCAGTTACCAAGAAACATCGTCCCCAATATAACACCACTGGCATCCAGCGCTAGCACGGTTCTTGGAATGGGCATCAGCTCAAACAAGCGTAGCCTGATGGAGCTTCGTAGCATGGTGGACTGGACCATCAAACCGCACATTATGGCAGTGCCAGGTGTAGCCGATGTCAACGTATTGGGCGGTGACGTAAGGCAATGGCAAATATTAGTCGACCCCAACAAACTCATACGCTATCACCTATCCATACAGGAGGTGTTAGCTGCAACAGCAAGAGTCAGCGGCGTGCGCGGTGCGGGCTACATAGAGAACAATAACCAACGCATTTTGATCAACACCGAGGGACAGGCTAAGAACGCCAAACAACTGGCGCAAATGCCTATTTATCATAGGGATGGCCAAACGGTTAGGCTAATAGACATCGCCCAGGTCATTGAAGGTGCCGCACCAGCGATCAGCGCCGCCGCCATCAATGGCAAAGAAGGCGTTTATTTTTCCGTTCAAAGTCAGCTTGGGGCGAATACAAAAGCGGTAACCGAAGCTGTCGAGAAAGCCATGTTAGAGCTTGCGCCAGAATTCAAGGCACAGCAAATTGACTTTTACCCCAGCTTATTTCGCCCGGCCAATTTTATCGAAACCGCCATCGATGGCGTTAAAACTGACATAATCGTTGGCTCCGTGCTAGTGATAGCGGTCTTGTTCTTGTTTTTATTTAACGTC
>JBEDKJ010000064.1:0-5287 GCA_041172285.1 Pseudomonadota bacterium | reverse complement strand
CTAAAGAGAACACATCGAATTTGATTTGAAAGGCGGTTAAATCCAAATCTTGCTCGTGCCTTAAATAGGCCACGGCAAAATGGCGTAGCGCTGTTTCGTCGTTGATGTCGCCGCTGGCGGTGACTTGCATGTCATCCGCCACCACGGTTTGTTTCGCCAAAAAGGCCGCCGCTATGTCGGCGATGTATTCACCGCGGTAGCCATTTTCAGGAAAGCGGGGGTCGTCGGTGGCGATGCCTTTGCAACGCGCTAACACCGAGATGGTAAGGTTGTCTATTTGTGCGCCGGCGTCGTTGTAATAAAACTCACGGGTGACGTCCCAACCGTTTGCATCCAGTAATCGCGCAAGGCAATCGCCTACTGCCGCGCCACGACCGTGACCAACATGCAGTGGACCGGTTGGGTTGGCCGAGACAAATTCGACTTGGACTTTTTGTTTTTGGCCGTTCGCGTTACGCCCGTATTGTGCGCCTGCGCTTAGGATGGTTTTAACGACTTGTTGCTGGGATTGGGCGTTTAAAAAGAAATTAATAAAACCGGCGCCGGCTATTTCGGTTTTAGCAATGAAGTCGCTGCTCGGTAAGGCCGCAATCAGTTGGCTGGCAATAGCACGAGGATTTTGTTTTAATGGTTTGGCCAGCACCAAGGCAAGGTTGGTGGCAAAATCGCCGTGTTCGGCTGATTTAGGGCGCTCTAGTAATATGCTTAAATCTGCACTGTCGGGCGCAATAGTTTTTGCGGCAGTGGCCAGTAATTGGGTAAGATGTGCTTTCAAACTAATATGGTCTTAACGTTAATAATCTAAGAACATTATTTTAACCTATCTAGCCGCGTGTTTTTATCATGTGTCTTGAATAAGCTAAGAATTGCCTAGCCACCGATTAATCATCCAGAATATAAATTGCCAAAAGCCATATTAAAAATAGCCTTAGATTTGCCATTAGATCGACTTTTCGATTATTTGAGCAATGGCGAAGCCGTGCAAATAGGCCAGCGTGTGCTGGTGCCGTTTGGTCGACGCAGCCAAATTGGCATCATCGTCGGCATGGCCAATGAGAGTGAGTTTGCTTTAGATAAACTAAAGGCCGTGACGCGAGTGTTTAATGACGAGCCGGCCTTGGATAGCGAAGCCTTAAGCTTATTAAAATTCAGCGCCGACTATTACCACTACCCTTACGGCCAAGCTTTATTGTCTTGTTTGCCTGCTCGCATGCGGCAAATAGCACCAGCGGTATCGCGTAAACAATACCGCTACGAAATAACGCCTGTCGGCAGTCAAGTCGATGTGGCGCAGTTACCCGCCCGGCAAAGCGTTTTGCGTCGCGTGCTAGTGGCACTGCAAACCCAACAGGGGCTAACGGAATTGGAGTTGGATGCCATTTCCAGCAGCGCACGTAAAGTGGCTAAGCAACTGGTGGAAGCGGGTTGGGCACAGAGCGAGCAAGTGGCCGCTTTAGTTAAAACCTTAGGCATGGCGCAGCCGGCTGCCCCAGCATTAAACGACGAGCAATCCCTAGCTGTGTCCAGCATCATGCAAGACGCGCAGCAATTTCAGGCTTGGTTGCTGCATGGCATTACCGGTAGCGGTAAAACCGAAGTCTACATGCGCTTGATGCAGCAAGTGTTAGATCAGGACGATGCGCAAGTCTTGGTCTTGGTGCCCGAGATCAATTTAACGCCGCAATTGGAAGCGCGCTTTAGAAGCCGCTTTGCGCATTTCCCCTTGGTCAGTTTGCACAGCCATTTAAGCGAGGGCGAGCGCTTGCACCATTGGCAGTTGGCCCAAGCAGGGGCAGCCAAAATCGTGATTGGTACGCGTTTATCCATTTTTACGCCCATGCCTAAATTAAAGCTGATCATTATCGATGAGGAGCACGACAGCTCTTACAAACAGCAAGACAGCATGCGCTATCACGCGCGCGATGTGGCGCTGATGCGGGCTAAACGCTTGAACATTCCGGTGGTGTTGGGTTCGGCGACGCCCGCATTGGAAACTTGGCACAATGCTCAAACCGGTAAATACCGCTTGCTGAGTTTAAATCAGCGCGCGGTGATGGCGGCAAAATTACCGCAAATCGATTGCATAGACACCACGAAAGTGCACCTGCAGCAAGGCTTAAGCCCACAGTTGATTGCGGCACTAAAGTTACGCTTGGCGCGTAAAGAGCAAAGTTTATTGTTTATTAATCGGCGTGGTTATTCGCCGGTTTTATTGTGCTCGGCTTGCCATTGGATTGCGCCCTGTTTGCGATGCAGCAGCCGCTTGGTGGTGCACTTAGGCCAAAGAAAACTGCGCTGCCATCACTGCGGCCACGAGCAAAAAATACCGCCACAATGCCCCAGTTGTGGCAATGCCGATTTGCATCCAACTGGCCACGGTACCCAGCGTCTGGAACAAAGCTTGCAACAAATGTTGCCTGGCGCACGCATCGCACGAGTGGATAGAGACAGCGTGAGTCGTAAAGAGGCTTTGCTGGGCATTTTAGAGCAAGTGCATAATCAAGAAATAGACATATTGGTCGGCACGCAAATGCTGGCCAAGGGCCACGATTTTCCAAATTTAACCTTGGTCGGCGTCATCGATACCGACAGCGCCCTACACAGTCCGGATTTTCGTGCCAGCGAACGCTTGTTCGCGCAACTCATGCAAGTGGCGGGCCGAGCTGGCCGCGCCGCCATCGCCGGACAGGTGATGATACAAACGCAGTTTCCCGAGCATGAATTGTTTAACGCCTTACGCCGTCAAGATTACGCCAGTTACGCCAACGCCTTGTTATTAGAGCGCGAGCAGGTGCAGTTCCCCCCCTTTGTGTTCACGGCTTTATTGCGCGCCGAAGCCAACGATTTCGCCTTGGTGCAAAAATTTCTGTACGGTGCTTTTGAACAGGCGCGCAGCCTGAGTAATGAGGTGTTAATTTACGATCCAGTGCGCCCACAAATGGAGCGCTTAAAAGGCATGGAGCGTGCCCATATGCTGATGCAATCGGCAAGCCGTCCGGCTTTGCAGCGCCTGCTTAAACAATTATTGGTCAGCTTGAGAGCGCAGCCTTTGTCGGCAAAAGTGCGCTGGTCTGTGGACGTCAATCCGCTGGAATTCTAACTGCCATATTTTTATTATATAAAGTAGCAAAGGACATAATTAGGATGAGTCGTTATTACTACAGAAAAATAATATCTGACTTTCAGGATGAATCACCGAAATCTATTTTAGGAGAATTAACTTCTAACCATGAATTTTCACTTGAAGAGCAGCAAAAGAATTCTTGGATTATTCAGATTAACCTACTCAAGGGTTGGCTAAGAGAAATATCAGGTGAAATAATTTTTGAATACAGTATCCCACGCATGGGTAAGCGCATCGATTGTGTAGTCATTTCGAAAAGTGTTGTATTTGCAATTGAGTTTAAGGTTGGAGCAAATGCCTATGAAAATCATGCAGTTACACAGGTAACCGATTACGCCCTTGATCTCAAAAACTTTCATGAACAAAGCCACAAGAGAAAAATTGTTCCTATTCTTATTTGCACTGAAGCCGAAGATCAAATACCTGTTATTGATTTTTATCAGGATGGATTAGCTAAAACAATATTCACCAATGGCAAAACACTTTCCAAAATAATTACTTTGGCTAACAATCAAGTGACAGAGGATCCAATAAATGCAGATGTTTGGCTGGATTCAATTTATAAACCAACGCCAACAATTATTGAGGCGGCTCAAGCCTTGTATCAGGGGCACAATGTCGAAGAGATTTCAAGGTCAGACGCTGGGGCAATCAACCTTTCAAGAACAGCAAAAGCCATTTCTTCAATAATTGAAGATTGTAAGAAAAATAACAAGAAAGCTATTTGTTTTTTAACTGGGGTGCCTGGGGCGGGCAAAACCCTAGCTGGTCTTAATTTAGCCAATTCATGGCATAACGAGGATGACTCTGAGCATGCTGTATTTCTCTCTGGCAACGGGCCTTTAGTTGATGTGCTTAGAGAAGCTTTAGCAAGAAATGAGGTAGAAACTGCTAAAGATAAAGGTGAAAAGAAAAAGAAAAGCACCACAATTTCAAAAGCTAAAGCATTCATTCAAAATATTCATCATTTTCGTGACGATGCTCTAGAAAACGCTAAGGCCCCCATTGAAAGAGTTGTGGTTTTTGATGAAGCGCAACGAGCTTGGACGTTAAAGCAAACAGCCTCTTTTATGAAAACAAAAAAGGGTAAAAGCAATTTTAATCAATCCGAACCTGAATTTCTCATAAGTGTTATGGATCGCCATTTAGATTGGGCAACCATTATTTGTTTAATAGGCGGAGGCCAGGAAATCAATACTGGTGAAGCTGGTTTGCAAGAATGGTTTGCATCACTTAAACGATCATTCCCAAGCTGGAATATTCATATTTCAAATAAGTTAACAGATTTTGAATACACGCAGGGCAAAGCTTTATATGACCTAAATGCTCCATCAAAAGTATGCTTGCATCAAGACCTTCATTTATCTGTCTCTGTTAGATCTTTTAGGTCTGAAAAAGTAGCTGCTTTTGTAAAAGCGCTTTTAGATTGTGATTCTGAAAAAGCTAAAGCTTTATATTCAGTTATTGAGGACACTTTTCCAATATGTATTACAAGGGATATCGAGGGTGCAAAAAAATGGTTACGGTCGCAGGCCCGAGGGTCTGAGCATTATGGATTAATTGCATCTTCTGGTGCAATACGTTTAAAGCCATTTGCAATTAACGTAAAAAATTCAATTGACCCGATTAACTGGTTTCTTAATGATTCTAATGACATACGATCATCATATTTTTTAGAGGATGTGGCTACTGAATTTGACATACAGGGATTAGAACTCGATTGGACTTGCGTTGCGTGGGATGCTGATCTTAGGCATAACGGTGAAGAGTGGTTGCTTAAATCTTTTAGAGGAGCAAAGTGGCAAGCAGTAAATGACGAGGATTCAAAGCGATATTTAAAAAATGCATACCGAGTTTTGTTGACTCGGGCTCGTCAAGGAATGGTGATATTTGTTCCATATGGAAGTAGCCAAGATGAAACTAGGCAGCCTCATTTTTATGATGAGACATTTAACTATTTGCGGTCACTCGGACTTAATGAGATTTGAAAACTACAAAATCTTTTTAGTGGCATTTAAAGTCAATGTAATTAAAAACTACCTCGCACAGCGCCCAAGCAAAATGCAGTAAAATGATGCATTAGGCGGGCGTCGTATAATGGTAATACCCTAGCTTCCCAAGCTAGTGCCGTGGGTTCGATTCCCATCGCCCGCTCCATCGACT
>JBEDKJ010000063.1:0-4606 GCA_041172285.1 Pseudomonadota bacterium | reverse complement strand
CACGTTAAGTCGCGCTTTATGTTTATTTGTCTGCGGCGGCTTGAGCGCTAATTTTTACTTGCTGCTACTTTATAATATGGCGAGCGGCGTTAACCAAGTATCTGTTTCCACTTTAAAAAGCCTGGTCAGCGTGCGGTGCAGGCTAACTGATTGCCACTTAAGTGTATTTTCTACATCAATTAATCTTTAATTAATTGATAATGGCGTAAGTATAGGCTACTACTAACATTTAAGCAAAGAATGAACACTATCAGTACACAAAATCAGCCATCCAGTTCGGAGCATGTCAGTGCATTGGCCGCGGCTTTTCTCACGGTTGACGAGGCAAGCGAGGGTCAGCGAGTGGATAACTTTCTGGCTAAAACCTTAAAAGGCGTGCCTAAGAGCCATGTTTATCGTATCTTGCGCAGTGGCGAAGTGCGAGTCAATAAAAAACGAATCGATGCGGATTTTCGCTTAAGTTTAGGCGACGTGGTGCGCATACCACCCACGCGCGCCAAGCAGATTGATAAGCCTGAGACAAAGGCGCCCGGCGTGTCAAGGTTTGCCGATGCTATTTTGTTTGAAGACGATGCGCTGTTGGTCATTGATAAGCCAGCTGGCTTTGCGGTGCATGGTGGAAGCGGTATCAGCCGTGGTGTGATTGAGCAAATGCGCTTGGAGCGACCTAAAGCCAAGTTTTTGGAATTAGTGCACCGCTTAGATAGGGAAACGTCAGGCGTGTTGATGTTGGCGAAAAAACGCAGTGCACTGGTTGCGTTGCACGAAGCCATAAGGCACAACCAAACGGATAAGCGCTACTTAATGTTGGTGCAAGGGACTTGGTTGGAAAAAAAGAGGCGTGTGGTGTTGGACTTACAGCGCTATTTATTACCCAATGGAGAGCGCCGCGTTAATGTAGTGACGGACGCGAGCAAAGATAAATACAATGAACGCTTAAGTTCGGAAACGCTATTTAAATTAGTTAAAAACTTTAACCATCCACAATTGGGGCCGTTTAGCTTGTTGGAAGCGCAGTTGGTGACTGGCCGCACGCATCAGTTGCGCGTGCAGTTGGCGCATTTGGGCTTCGTGATTGTTGGGGACGATAAATACGGCGATTTTGCTGCCAATAAAACCCTGCAAAAGCATGGCTTGAAGCGCATGTTTTTGCATTCCGCGATCACTAAAATTAATCACCCTTTGACGCAAGCGAAGCTGGAATTGATTGCGCCTTTGCCGGTCGAATTAAATCAGTTTTTACAAAAATTAGAAGCCATTAGTTTAGAAACCAGCAAATTAGAAACCAAGAGTTAAGAGAGTACCGCGAGGCATGCAAAAGCAATTTGATTTAATCGTTTGGGATTGGGATGGCACGCTCGCTGACTCCACCGGCATGATCACCCAGGCCTTGCTTAATGCAGCGGCGCAAGTTGGCTTGCCGACATTAAGCAGCAGTGAGGCCAGCAGCATTATAGGCTTGGGTTTACGTGAAGCCATTCTTGCCTTATACGGGGATATACCGGCCGCTCAGGCACAGGCCTTGGCCACCCAATACAGCAATAATTATTACGCCGGAGAAAGCAGTATTCCTTTGTTCGCTGGCGCGGTGAATACCATCAAAACACTCAATAAACGCGGCTTTAAATTAGCCGTCGCCACTGGCAAAGGTAGGCGCGGATTGAATTTGGCCTTGGAGCACTGTGCCTTGACGCATTATTTTCACGCCACTCGCACTGTCGACGAGTGTTTTTCTAAACCGCATCCGCAAATGTTGCACGAGTTGATGGAGGCGTTAGTGGTGTTACCTGAACGCACATTGATGATAGGTGACACCAGCTACGATTTGCAAATGGCTAAAAATGCCGGTGTGAAAGCCGTTGGCGTTACTTATGGCGCACAAAAGGCTGAGCAATGGCAACACCTTGAGCCTCTTCACCAATTTAACAATTTCAACAGTTTAAGTGCTTGGTTGTTGGAGGCATGAGATGAGTGAGCCTAGCCCGTGCGTAGTGTTTAAAAGTGAAGACGTGCAAGAGCAGGGAAAAGGCTTGCGTTTTTCACTGCCCGCGTTGGGTGAATTTGCCGGCGGGTTTGTTGTTCGTTATCACGGCCAAGCTTATGCTTATGTTAATCAATGTGCGCATGTGGCCGTGGAATTGGATTGGAACGAAGGCGAGTTTTTTACTGCTGAAAAAGAGCATTTAATTTGCGCCACACACGGTGCCCATTATCGACCCGATAACGGTTATTGTGTGATGGGGCCATGTAAGGGTAAGCGTTTGCGCGCCATACCGCTTACTGAACACAATCAAATCATTAGCATAGATATCAGTGCCATTTCTTAACCCTAATTTCAGAGAAAAATACCATGTCAGAAGAGAATAATTGGCAACGTGATGCCATAGAAAAATTGGCTAGCGCCGCATTAAACGAGCAAAAATCGGCTAGACGCTGGGGCGTGTTTTTTAAAATATTGATGTACTCGTATTTGTTTTTCTTGCTGTTTTTAGCCATGGGCTGGCTAGGTGAGAGCAAGAAAACGCTTAGCGATCACACGGCTTTGATTGAAGTGGCCGGTGTGATTGAGGCGGACGGCGAAGTCAATGCCGACAGTTTTATTGGTAGCTTGCACGATGCTTACGAAGACAAACACACCAAGGGCATTATTTTGCGCATCAATAGCCCAGGTGGCAGTCCGGTGCAGGCCGGGATTATTAATGATGAAATTGAGCGGCAAAAACGCTTGCACCCGACCATCCCCGTGTACGCGGTGGTGGAAGACATTTGCGCTTCAGGTGGTTATTACATCGCCGCGGCGGCAGATAGAATATACGTCGATAAAGCCAGTATAGTTGGCTCCATAGGCGTGTTGATGGACGGCTACGGCTTTACCGAGCTAATGAAAAAAGTAGGGGTGGAGCGCCGTTTGATGACGGCCGGTGAAAACAAGGCCATGTTAGACCCGTTCTCGCCTATCAATCCTAAACACCAAGCCTACGCGCAAACCATGCTTAATGAAATCCACGAGCAATTTAAAACCGTGGTGCGTGAAGGCCGTGGTCAGCGCTTGAAAGAAACACCGGAAACGTTTAGCGGCTTATTTTGGAGCGGTGAACAAAGCGTTAAAATGGGTTTGGCTGATGCCATAGGCAGCACCGATTTCGTGGCGCGTGAGGTAATTAAACAAGAAGACATAGTCGACTTCACCTACCAAGATGACTTCGCTAGCCGCTTAGCTAAGCGCATAGGCGCAAGCGCCAGTGCTAGCTTAGGCGAGGGGTTAGCCCGCCAGCTAACGAGTAGCGGCGAACTAAAATTGCATTAAGTTATTTGTGTGATTTGGTGTAGTTAATTAAGCCATTGGTGGAGCTGTCAAAGCTTGTGACAACGCCATCACTGGTTAATAAGGGGAGGATTTCTTGGGCAATTTGTTTGCCGTATTCCACGCCCCATTGGTCGTAGCTATTGATGTCCCAAATCATGCCTTGGACGAATATTTTATGCTCGTACAAGGCGATCAGTTTACCTAGCGTAGTGGGCGTGAGCTTATCGAACAAGATGGAAGTGCTTGGTCGATTGCCTTCAAACACCTTGTGCGGCAATAGGTTTTCTAATTCCGCGCCACTCAAGCCTTGTTCTTGCAATTCCAAACGGGCTTCATCCGGCGTTTTGCCCAGCATTAAGGCCTGGGTTTGGGCAAGGAAGTTTGCCAGTAAAATTTTGTGGTGGGCGTAACCGTGTTTGCCTATGGCGTAGTGACTGTGAACTGGCATTAAAAAATCGCAGGGGACGACTTGCGTGCCTTGGTGTATCAATTGATAAAAAGCGTGCTGACCATTGGTGCCGGCTTCGCCCCAAATTACCGGGCCGGTTTTGTATTGTATGCGCTTGCCATCGCGGCAAATGAATTTACCGTTGCTTTCCATGTCGGCTTGCTGCAAGTAAGCGGGGAAGCGTGACATGCCTTGATCGTAAGGCAATATTGCGTGGGTGGCGACGTCAAAGAAGTTGTTGTACCAAATCCCTATCAGCGCCATGATCACCGGCATATTTTCTTCTAATGGCGCAGTTTGAAAATGCCGATCCATTTCATGTGCACCGCTAAGCAATGCTTCGAAGTGATCCATGCCTACGTATAGAGCGATGGATAAGCCTATGGCCGACCACAAGGAATAACGACCGCCTACCCAATCCCAAAAGGCAAACATATTCGCCTGATCGATACCAAAGTCGGTGACCGCCTTGGCGTTAGTGGAAAGGGCAACGAAGTGTTTGGCCACGTGGGCATTATCCTGCGCCTTGTTTAAAAACCAGGTGCGCGCTGAAATGGCGTTCGTCATGGTTTCTTGGGTGGTAAATGTTTTGGACGCCACAATAAACAAGGTGGTTTCAGGCTGGCATTTTTCTAATGCGCGCATCAAGTGGGCACCGTCGATATTGGAAACAAAATGCACAGCCATATCTGCGCTGGCATAAGGTTTTAATGCATCGCAGACCATGACTGGGCCAAGGTCTGAGCCACCTATGCCTATGTTAATGACATCGGTAATGCGTTGGCCGGTGTAGCCTAACCATGCACCTGAGCGGACTTTCTCTGAGAAATCGCGCATTTGCGCTAACACCG
>JBEDKJ010000062.1:0-3486 GCA_041172285.1 Pseudomonadota bacterium | reverse complement strand
GTGCAACATGACTGGACGTTGACGGCTGTTGTCCTCCGCGACGTACTCGGCACCAAGGCGCTCGGGTAAGTTGGAATCCAACTGTATGGTGCCACACTGCCACAACCTGCCCAATGAATCCTTGAGGGTAAATTCAATTTTAGGACCGTAAAATGCGCCCTCACCGGCTTGGTATTCAAAATCCAAGTTGTTTAACTTAAGCGCATTGGCCAAAGCCGTTTCGGCCTTATCCCAATCGGCGTCACTGCCAATTCTTTTTTCCGGACGAGTAGAAAGTTTGACCAATACATCACTGAAACCAAAGTCACCGTATGCCTTGTAGAGCATCTTAATGAAATCGGCCACTTCGGCCTCAACTTGGTTTTCAGCGCAAAATATATGCGCATCGTCTTGGGTAAAGCCGCGCACACGCATGAGACCATGTAAAGATCCGGAAGGCTCATTACGATGGCACGAACCAAACTCAGCCAGGCGCAAAGGCAAATCTCGGTAACTGTGCAAACTGCTATTGAAAATTTGCACGTGGCCAGGGCAATTCATAGGCTTAACAGCGTAATCACGGCTTTCCGAGGCGGTGACAAACATACCCTCGCGGTAATTTTGCCAATGGCCGGATTTCTCCCATAAGGTTTTATCCATGATAGTGGGCGTGCGCACTTCTTGGTAATTGTACTCGCGGAACATTTTACGCATGTACTGTTCCACTTCCTGCCAAATGCTCCAACCACGTGGATGCCAAAACACCATACCCGGGGCGTCGTCTTGCATATGGAAATAATCCAACTGCTTACCCAATTTTCTGTGGTCACGCTTTTCCGCTTCTTCCAACTGAAACAGATGCGCGTCCAACTCTTCTTTATTACGCCAAGCTGTTCCGTAAACGCGCTGCAACATCTCATTGTTGCTGTCGCCGCGCCAATACGCACCGGCCAACTTCATCAACTTAAAGGCTTTTAACTTGCCCGTGTTAGGCACGTGCGGGCCACGACATAAATCGGTGAACCCACCTTCGCTATACAAAGAGACGTCTTCGCCAGCCGGAATGCTGGCAATGATTTCCGCCTTGTACAGCTCGTTGATGGATTTGAAATAAGCCACCGCCTCATCGCGTGGTAGAACTTGACGAATGACAGGCTCGTCTTTTTTCGCCAACTCCAGCATTTTCTTTTCTATGGCAATTAAATCTTCAGGGGTAAAGGGGCGTTTGTATGAAAAGTCATAGAAAAAGCCGTGCTCAATAACCGGTCCTATGGTCACTTGCGCATCGGGAAATAACTCTTTAACCGCGTAGGCTAATAAGTGAGCAGTGGAATGACGGATGACGTCTAAACCCTCGTCACTTTTATCGGTAATGATCGCTAGGTCTGCATCCTGAGTAATCAGATGGGACGTGTCTACCAAGACCCCATCAACCTTACCGGCCAAGGCCGCTTTGGCTAAGCCGGCGCCAATGTTCATGGCTACCTCCGCCACGGTTACTGGGGCCGGGAAACTACGTTCAGAGCCATCTGGCAAACGAATTATAGGCATAACACCCTCATCTCAAATAGAAAAGCCGTTAATCAACGGCTTTTGCTGGCATGTCTGGTAGGCAGTAGCAGACTCGAACTGCTGACCTCTTGGATGTCGACCAAGCGCTCTAACCAACTGAGCTAACCGCCTGTATTGTTATTGTTTAATTTAGCATGCCTTGAATCAAACAAGCTTAATTTCAAATAGAGCGCGATTTTAGCTGATTGTGGGCTTGGGCGCAAACGACTAACGCTATAATGAGACCATGTTACCCGCCACTTCTGCGCCCCACCCTTCGCACCCTCTCAGTCAAATGGCAGAAAACGGATTTTGTGTGCTGGATAACTTTATTTGCCCAGACACCATTTTATGCTTGGCCGCAGAAATCAGCGCCTTAAGCACGAACAATCAAATGCAGGCTGCCAAAACCGGTCGACTGGCGGCGTCAGTAAACCTAAAATTGCGCGGCGATAGCATACATTGGCTGGATGAAAACCTTGCCAGCGTGGCGCAACTGACTTATTTCAAGAAAATGGAAGGCTTGCGATGCGAACTCAATCAGCAACTGTATTTAGGCTTGCACAGCCTAGAATGCCATTTGGCAATCTACCCGATAGGCAGCGCCTACCCAAAACACCTAGATCGATTTCAACTGCACGATGACAGCCATCTTGCCCAACGGCAGGTTAGTTGCATCCTGTATTTAAACCAAGATTGGTTAGCCGAGGATGGCGGCTACTTAAGGCTGCATCTTAATGACGATAGGGAAACTAGGTTGAATATTGCCCACCTTGACATTGCTCCCATCGCAGGGCGTTTAATCGTCTTTCTATCCGATACCTTTTATCACGAAGTGCTACCTACCCATAGAGCCCGAATGAGCCTTACCGCGTGGTTTTTAAACAGGCCAACCCATTAAGGCGTTGTCAGGCTTGCCAGTAAAGCTTGGTAGCCGACCTTGAAATTCGGGTACTTTAGTTGATAGCCTGTCGCCCGCATTAAATGATTAGCCAAACGCTTACCCTTACTGGCGTCCTGTTGCACATAAGTCGGTATGCCAATTTGCATCTGATCGGCTAACCAAGCGAGCACCTCGTGCAAGCTTGCTGGCGCATCATCACTGACGATGTAACTAGACTGAACGGTTTTGCCAGCGAGCACTTGCTCCATCAGGAAAACGATAAAGGCCGCGGCATCATCACGGTGTATGCGGTTGCTCCAACTGTTGATCGCTGGCCAAGCTTGGCTTTTTGCCAAATTAATCATGCGCAAACGGCCCGGACCGTAGATACCCGACAAGCGCAAGGCCGTCGCTGGGCAAACTACGTTTTTTAAAAGTTGCTCGGCTTCCAGCAAACGCTGACCACCAAAATCCACGGGGCTAAGCGGCGATGTGTCGTCCAAGTACTCGCCTGCATCTTGCCCATAAACGCGCGTACTGGAAACAAAAAATACATGGCGCAAAGCGGTATTTTCCTGTTGAGTTGCTAATACATGGGCTAAACCGTTTACATATTGGGCTTGGTAGGCCGCATCGGTTTGTGCATCCGCGGCCACGCAATAAAGGATCAATTCGGCTTTGAGTTCATGCAAAACTTGCAGGCTGGCAGGATCGGTGACATCGCCTTGTAACATGCTGAGATTAGATGACTGGTCCTTTAATGGCTGACCCAGTGACTGCCGCCTCAAAGCAAATACGGCGTGCTTATCCACTAAAAGTTCGGCAATGGCCGAACCTAAATCACCGCAACCGACTATGAGTACCTTAGCCAAGGACGCCTCTGTTTTAGCGAGCGGCTAACCAATGCGGATGCTCGGCTAGATACTGCTCAGCCATAAACAAAGCCAGCATAGTTTTGCCATCGCTAATTTGACCGCTTTTGATTAAGCCCAAGCAATCGGCAAAACTCAGATCGAACAGTTCCAGTGCCTCGTCTTCGTCACGCTTATGCTGCCCCGCCGTTAAACCCAAGG
>JBEDKJ010000061.1:0-4038 GCA_041172285.1 Pseudomonadota bacterium | reverse complement strand
GCTTTATTAATTAAAAATTAATAAGCTGGCCTGGCATCATGCAAGCATCCAATCATAAAAAATTAGAAAAATCCAATAAGCTGGCCAACGTCTGTTACGACATACGCGGCCCGGTGTTGCAGCGTGCCCGCCAAATGGAAGAAGAAGGCCAGCGCATCATCAAGTTGAACATAGGCAACCCGGCGGCATTTGGCTTTGAAGTGCCTGAGGAAATTCAGCAAGACGTCATCCGCAACATGTCTAAAGCCGGTGGTTACACCGATAGCAAAGGGTTGTTTGAACCGCGCAAAGCCATCATGCACAGTACCCAAGCTAAGCATATAAAAGGCGTAACGGTAGACGACATCATTATCGGTAACGGCGTGTCTGAACTGATTGTGATGGCCATGCAAGGCTTGTTAAATAATGGCGACCAAGTACTGGTACCTATGCCAGATTACCCCTTGTGGACGGCCGCCGTGACTTTGGCCGGCGGTACCGCGCGGCATTACCTGTGCGATGAAGCCAGCGGTTGGATGCCAGACCTAAAAGACATAGAAGCCAAAATTACCGCTAACACACGCGGCATCGTGGTGATCAACCCAAACAACCCTACTGGCGCGTTGTACCCACCGGCGATTTTGCAAGGCATCATTGAGATTGCTCGGCACCACGGCTTGGTTATTTTTGCCGATGAAATTTACGACAAAGTGCTCTACGATGGTCATACCCACACGTCCATCGCATCCTTGGCCGATGATGTTTTATTCGTTACCTTTAATGGCTTGTCTAAGAACTACCGCACCTGCGGTTACCGTGCTGGTTGGATGATATTAAGCGGTGAAAAAAACCACGCCAAAGATTACATAGAAGGCTTAAACATGCTGGCTTCCATGCGTTTGTGTGCAAATGTGCCAGGGCAATTGGCCATACAAACCGCCTTGGGTGGTTACCAAAGCATAGACGATTTGGTGGCGCCAGAAGGGCGTCTGTGCAAGCAGCGTGATGTGGCCTACGAATTATTAACGGGCATACCTGGCGTAACTTGCAGCAAACCAGCTGCCGCCATGTATTTGTTTCCCAAGTTAGACCCAGCCATATACCCAATAGAAAATGACCAACAATTCATTTTGGATTTGTTGTTGGAAGAAAAGGTCTTATTGGTGCAGGGGTCTGGATTTAATTGGCATGCGCCGGATCATTTCCGAGTGGTCTTTTTACCCAATGTCGATGATTTGACCGAAGCGATACATCGCATCGCCCGCTTTTTGAAAAACTACAGAAAAAAACACGCAAAATCAGATGGAGCAAAAGCTTGAAGCAACTAAATGTAGGGATACTAGGATTGGGTACGGTAGGCGGTGGCACTTATGCCGTGCTAACACGCAATGCAGCTGAAATTACCCGTCGCAGTGGCTGTGCCATTAAAGTGGTGCAAGTGGCGGATAAAAATTTAGCCCTAGCGCAGAGCGTGACTGACGGCAAAGTGCCGCTAACAGACGATGCGTTTGCGGTGGTCAACAATCCGGCGGTGGATGTCGTGGTTGAGCTGATAGGCGGTTATACCTTAAGTAAAGAATTGGTATTGCAAGCCATCGCCAACGGCAAACACGTGGTGACAGCGAATAAAGCCTTGTTGGCCACGCACGGCAATGAAATTTTTGCGGCGGCTCAAGCAAAAGGGGTGATGGTGGCTTACGAAGCGGCAGTGGCTGGCGGCATTCCCATCATTAAAGCTTTGCGCGAAGGCTTAGGCGCCAATCACATCGAATGGTTGGCGGGCATTATTAATGGCACGACCAATTTCATCTTAAGTGAAATGCGTGAAAAAGGTTTGGCCTTTGCCGATGTGTTGGGAGAAGCCCAGCGCTTAGGCTATGCTGAAGCGGATCCTACCTTTGATGTGGAAGGCATAGACGCTGCACATAAGTTAACGATTATGTCTGCCATTGCGTTTGGTATGCCCATGAAATTTGATCAGGCCTACACGGAAGGCATCACCCAATTACAACAAGCCGACATCAAGTATGCCCATGAGCTTGGCTACAGTGTCAAGCTTTTAGGCATCACCAAACGCACTGAGGCAGGGGTGGAGTTACGTGTGCACCCGACGCTGATTTCAGAAAAAAGATTGGTGGCGAATGTCAACGGTGCCATGAATGCGGTCGTGGTTAAAGGCGATGCAGTTGGCCCAACCTTGTATTACGGTGCCGGCGCCGGCGCCGAACCCACGGGCAGTTCGGTGGTGGCGGATTTGATGGACGTGGCTAGATTGGCGGATGCCAGTGCGTCACAACGCGTGCCTTATTTGGGTTATCAAGCCGGTCAACTCAATGACCTGCCTATTTTGCCCATCGCCGATATACACAGTGCGTATTATTTGCGTTTGCGTGCCAGCGATAAGCCTGGTGTGTTAGCCGGTGTAACCAAAATTTTGGCGGACCGCAACATATCCATTGATGCGATGTTGCAAAAAGAGCCGGCTGACAATGAAACCGAAGCAGACATTGTGATTTTGACGCATGTAACCCAAGAAAAAAATATGGATACCGGTATCGCTGAAATAGAGGCGCTGCCTGCCATCGTTGGCAAGCTGGTTAAAATTCGTATGGAAGAGTTAGGAAAGTAAATCGGCCTAGGCGGCTTGATGACGACTGGGGTCTAACCACCCCTTACATTGAGAGATTTAAATGAAATACATCAGTACCCGTGGGCTATCCCCTGCATTAAGCTTCAGCGAAATTCTATTGGGTGGTCTGGCACCGGACGGTGGCTTGTACTTGCCTGAGCATTACCCGCAGTTTAGCGATGCCGATTTAACAGCCATGCGTGGCATGAGCTACGCAGAGTTGGCCTTTGCAATTTTAAGCCGTTTAATTGACGACATTCCTGCGGCTGATCTAAAGGCCATTATAGATAAAACCTACCGAGCCGATGTTTACGCTTATGTTCGTCCAGGCCAAAACGCGGCCGACATTACCCCAACCTTAAAGCTAGAAGAGCAACTTTACTTGCTCTGTTTGTCGAACGGTCCTACCTTGGCCTTTAAAGACATGGCCATGCAATTGCTAGGGAATTTGTTTGAGTACGTGTTGGCCAAAACCGGCAAAACCACCAATATCTTAGGCGCAACCTCGGGTGACACTGGCTCGGCAGCAGAATACGCCATGCGCGGTAAAAAAGGCGTGAGCGTGTTTATGCTGTCGCCGCATAAAAAAATGAGCCGTTTCCAAGCGGCGCAAATGTTCAGTTTAAAAGACGAAAACATACACAACATAGCCGTTAATGGCGTGTTTGATGATTGCCAAGACATGGTTAAAGCGGTGTCCAATGATGCCGAATTTAAAGCCCAGTATAAGATAGGCGCGGTTAACTCGATTAACTGGGGTCGCATTGTGGCGCAAGTGGTGTACTACTTCAAAGGCTATTTTGCGGTGACAACCAGCAACCGAGAAAAAGTCAGCTTTTCAGTGCCATCGGGCAATTTTGGTAACGTCTGTGCCGGTCACATCGCGCGCATGATGGGCTTGCCCATCGATCAATTGGTGGTGGCGACCAACGAAAACGACGTGTTGGACGAGTTCTTCAAAACCGGTGTTTACAGACCACGCGGCTCGGCCAATACCTACCAAACCTCCAGCCCCTCCATGGACATCAGCAAAGCCTCTAACTTTGAACGCTTTATTTTTGATCTTGTTGGGCGTGATAGCGCTAAAGTTCGAGAATTGTGGGCCAGTGTTGACCAAGGCGGCGCCTTTGACATTCATGCGTTGATGGCTAAGGTGGCGGAATACGGCTTTGTTTCCGGCAGCAGCAATCACCAACAGCGCATGCAGACCATACGCGACACGCATAAAAAATACGCTGTTAGCATCGATACGCACACGGCCGATGGTTTGAAAGTGGCATTGGAAAGACGTGACCCCAAAGTGCCTATGTTGGTTTTGGAAACCGCCTTGCCGGCTAAGTTTGAGGATGCCATGGTCGAGGCGCTAGGTGCCGTGCCAGAACGCCCTAGCGCATTAATCGGTATAGAAGCCTTGCCGCAACGATTTGATG
>JBEDKJ010000060.1:0-8186 GCA_041172285.1 Pseudomonadota bacterium | reverse complement strand
GTAAAATAACGCTTTATTTACGCTGCTTTATAAGGCTTTACCATGTCTCTGACCACGCTCAATGCCCTATCCCCTCTGGACGGCCGCTATCAAACAAAATTAGACGCACTGCGCCCTTACTTTAGCGAATACGCGCTGATTAAACACCGCGCATGGGTGGAAGTGGAATGGCTAAAAGCCCTGGCAGCAGCCAGCGAATTGACCGAAATTGCCGCATTTAGTCCGGCTACCATCAAAGAATTGGACGCAGCGATTGCGAACTTCAGCGAAGCCGATGCGGCACAAGTCAAAACCATAGAAGCCCGCACCAACCACGACGTAAAAGCGTTGGAATATTGGCTAAAAGATAAATTTGAGGCCAATCCCGAAATCAATAAAGCCAGCGAATTCATCCACTTCGCTTGCACCTCAGAAGACATCAACAACCTCTCGCACGGCCTAATGTTAAAAACCGCACGCGATGAGGTGATGCTGCCTTACCTTAATAACTTAATGGCGCGCTTGAGAGAGCTTGCTACGCAATTGGCTGATCAGCCCATGTTGTCTCGCACACACGGTCAAACGGCTTCGCCTAGCACCATGGGTAAAGAACTGGCTAATGTGCTGTACCGTTTGCAACGCCAAGAAAAACAATTAAAAAACAACGTGGTGCTCGGAAAAATTAACGGCGCCGTGGGTAACTTCAATGCCCATTTAGCCGCCTACCCGGATTTCGATTGGGAGCAGTTTGCCGAGCGCTTTGTGCGTTCATTGGGCCTGACCTATAACCCCATGACCATACAAATTGAGCCGCACGATTACATGGCCGAGTTATACGACAGCTTTGCCCGCATCAACACCATATTGATCGATCTTAACCGCGACATTTGGGGTTACATCTCCGTCGGCTACTTCAAACAAAAAGTAAAAGCCGGTGAAATCGGTTCGTCCACCATGCCACACAAAGTCAACCCAATAGACTTTGAAAACTCCGAAGGCAACTTGGGTTTGGCTAACGCGTTACTGCGCCACATGGCAGAAAAGCTACCCATCTCGCGCTGGCAGCGGGATTTGACCGATTCCACGGTATTGCGCAACATGGGCGTGGCTTTTGGCTACACCTTGCTAGCCTACGATGCCTGTTTACGCGGCTTGAATAAGCTGGAAATTAACCCAGAAAAATTGGCGCAAGATTTGGATGCCAGCTGGGAAGTATTAGCCGAACCCATCCAAACAGTGATGCGCCGTTATGGCATCGCCAACCCCTACGAACAACTCAAAGAATTAACCCGCGGCAAAGGTGGCATCAATCAAGCCTCCTTGCATGCCTTCATTGAAGATTTGGCCATTCCCGCTCAAGCCAAACAAGACTTATTGGCCATGACCCCTGCTAGCTACATAGGCAAAGCGGTGGCATTGGCCAAACGCAGCTAACATGGCCGAGGTCTTAGTCCTTTACTATTCGCAAGGCGGCGCCGTAAGAGAAATGGCGCAACTTATTGCGCGCGGTATTGAGAGCAATGCCAACATCAAGGCGCGCATCCGCAGGGTGCCTAAGGTATCGAGCAATTGCGAAGCGACCGAGCCAGACATTCCACCCAGCGGCGACCCTTACGTTGAATTGAGCGATTTGCAGGAATGCGTGGGCTTAGCCTTAGGCAGCCCTACCCGCTTTGGCAACATGGCCGCGGCCATGAAGTACTTTCTAGACAGCACGGTCAGCACTTGGTTAAAAGGCGATTTAATCGGCAAGCCGGCCGCCGTTTTCACCAGCAGCGGCTCCATGCACGGCGGCAATGAAGCGACCTTACTCAGTATGATGTTGCCCTTGCTGCACCACGGCATGGTGATGGTCGGCATTCCCTATTCCGAAGCCGAGTTATCCGCCACCAAAACAGGTGGCACACCCTACGGCGCTAGCCATGTGGCCGGCGCCAATGATGATTTGGCAATCAGCTCGGACGAACGTAAACTTTGCCTAGCCCTGGGCAAGCGTTTAGGCCAAATCGCTTTAAAACTCAGTGCCTGAAGAACCCATGTTACGAGCGCTAAGACTGGGGGCCAGCACTAGCTTGATCGCTTTGATAGCCCTATGCCTGGCATGGGAAACCGTGTTAGCCCCATTCAAACCGAATGGCTCGCTGTTGATACTTAAAACCCTGCCCTTGCTCTTGCCCTTGTTTGGCATATTGCATGGCAAGCGGTACACCTACCAGTGGGCCAGCTTGTTCATCTTGTTCTACTTTATGGAAGGGTCAGTGCGGGCTTGGTCAGACGTGGGTTTATCCGCGCAATTGGCGCTTGCGGAAGTGGGCTTGAGTGTGGTGTTTTTTTTCTGCGCTATCTACTACGCGAAACTGACGCGCAGCCAATAACAAGCGCACTTGCTTAAGGAAAGAGCTTACCCGGATTGAGTATATTGGCCGGGTCAAAAGTCAGCTTCAGCGCCTTCATCAAATTCATGGTGGTGGCATCAATCTCACGCGGCACAAAAGCCCGCTTAGCAATGCCCACGCCGTGCTCGCCCGACAAGGTCCCTTGCAGTGACAAGACCAAACTAAACACCTCATCCAAGCAAGCATAAGCGCGTTTTAGCTCATCGCCGTTGTCAGGGTTGACCAATAAATTGACGTGGATATTGCCGTTGCCGGCATGACCAAAATTCACGTTAGCAATTTGGTATTGGGCGGCCAATTTCTCTAAGCCCGTTAACAGTTCCGGTAAATGCGACACCGGCACCGCGATATCTTCATTGATCTTCTTAGGGGCAATATCTTTGAGTAAGGGCGACAGCGCTTTACGAGCGGCCCATAAAGCTTTGGTGTCTTGCGCGACTTTGGCTTCTATTAAGCCATCGACCTGACACGCTGCAAGTATGGCTTGCGTGGCTTCAGCAATTTCCTGCTCGGCCCCGTCCACTTCTATCATCAAATAAGCACGGGCATTGTCGGGCAATAGATTTTTATGGCGGCCACGAATCAGCGTTAGTGCGCCGTTATCTAAAAACTCCAAGGCACTCGGGGTATAAGGTTGCGCCATGATAGCGGCGATCGCTTTGGCACAACTGTAAGTGTCAGCAAATTCAGCGGTGATGCCGCCCGTGTGTTTAGGCAAGGGCGTTAGTTTTAGCGTGGCTTCAACGATGACGGCGAGCGTGCCCTCGGATCCCACTAACAAGCGGGTTAAATCGTAGCCAACCACGCCTTTACTGGTGTAACAGCCGGTTTTAATGATGTTGCCGTTGCCGGTCACGGCTTTTAAACCCAATACGTGGTCACGCGCCACGCCGTATTTAACCGCATGCGGTCCGGCTGCACAGGTGGCTAAATTGCCGCCCACGCTGCAATAAGCTGCACTGGACGGATCAGGTGGCCAAAAGAAGCCCACGTCCTTAATGGCATCTTGCAACTCTTGGTTGAGCACGCCGGGCTCGACGATGGCCATCCGGTTATCTGGGTCGACGCTGAGGATGCGGTTCATGCGTTCTAAAGACAGCGCAACGCCACCCACTTCTGGCACGCTGCCGCCGGCGGTGCCTGTGCCGCGCCCGCGAGGCACCACGGGCACGTTTTCGGCATTGCACAGCCTAATAACGGCTTGCACTTCTTCGGCATGGATAGGGAAAGCCACCGCCATTGGCGAGTGGAAAATGCGGGAATTGTCGTAGGCGTAAGCGTAACAATCCACCGGGTCGGTGTAGAGCCTGTCTTTAGGTAATAATTGGGCTAATTTGCCTAAGAAATCGGTGGCGGCCATTAAACAAGCTTATCTTTTTTTGATGTAGAGGTCGGTAATGGTACCCTCTTTCATCTCAGCCGCGAAGCAGACTGTTTCAGACAAGGTTGGATGCGGGTGTATGGTCAAGCCCAGGTCATGCGCATCGGCACCCATTTCTATGGCCAACACGGTTTCGGCTAGCAATTCACCGGCATTCACACCAACGATACCGGCGCCGATTAAGCGGTGGCTGGTTTTATCAAATATCAATTTGGTGGTGCCTTCCGTGCGGCCAACCGATAGTGCACGGCCGCTGGCAGCCCACGGGAACGAGGCTTTTTCGTATTCTATGCCTTGGGCTTTGGCTTCGATCTCGGTCACGCCTGCCCAAGCAATTTCTGGGTCGGTGTAAGCCACGGATGGAATGGTCATGGCTTGGAATTGCACTTTGTGGCCGGCAATCACTTCAGCCGCCACTTTGCCTTCGTGCGTGGCTTTGTGTGCCAACATAGGCTGACCGACGATGTCGCCTATGGCAAAAATATGCGGCACGTTGGTGCGCATTTGTTTGTCCACGGGAATGAAACCCCAGTCATTAATATGGACGCCGGCCAATTCGGCGCCGATGTTTTTGCCGTTAGGCTTGCGGCCGATAGAGACCAACACGCGGTCGTATACTTGCACGTCCTTGGGTGCGGCCTCGCCTTCAAAACTCACGTGTATGCCGTCGGCTTTGGCCTCCATGCTCACGACTTTCGTCGACAGCATGATGCTCTCGAAGCGTTTTTCCATGCGTTTTTGCAAGGGGCGCACAAGATCACGGTCGCAACCTTGCACCAAGCCGTCGGTGAATTCCACCACACTGACTTTAGAACCTAGGGCATCGTACACCGTGCCCATTTCCAAACCGATGATGCCCCCGCCTATCACCAACAAACGCTTAGGGATGTCGGCCAAGGCCAAGGCGCCGGTGGAATCCATGATGCGCTCGTCTGCCGGTGCGCCAGGAAATTTAGTGGCTTGCGAGCCTGCGGCTACGATGGCGTAATCAAAGCTCACCGTGGTTAACTTGCCGTCGGCTGCCGTTACTGCGATTTGATTGGGGCCAGTAAATTTACCCAATCCTTGCACCACCGTCACGTCGCGTTGCTTGGCCATGGCCGCCAAGCCGCCGGTTAACTTACCCACCACGTCGTTGGCTTTCCAATGGCGCAATTGCTCCAGGTCTATATTCGGCGAAGAAAAACTCACGCCATGCTGCGCCGTTTCTTCGGCTTCGGTTATCACTTTAGCCGTATGCAACAGGGCTTTTGATGGGATGCAGCCTACATTGAGGCAGACGCCGCCCAAGGTGCTGTAGCGCTCAATCAGCACGACTTTTTTACCTAAATCGGCGGCACGGAATGCGGCGGTATAACCGCCTGGGCCGGAACCCAAGACCACCACTTCGGCATGCACATCGGAGGCCGGCACGGCATTGCTGCTAGCAAGCGGCGCCGCGCTAACCGTTTCTGCGACTGGCGGGGCGGCAAAGGCTGCTGGTTCTGATTTTGCCTGCGACTCTGCATTAGCTGGCGCGGCGGCGGGTGCTGACTTAGCCGCCTCGGCTTGGCTTTCAACTTGCATCAGCAAGCTGTCTTTAGCGACTTTATCGCCCACTTTCACTGTCACGGACTTAACGATGCCCGCCACCGGGGAGGGAATATCCATGGAGGCCTTGTCTGATTCGACGGTAATCAGGGAATCTTCTAATGCCAGCTCGTCACCCACTTTCACCAAGACCTCGATGACGTCCACGCTATCAAAGTTACCGATGTCCGGTACCAACACGTCCACTAAATTGCTCATGCTTATCCTTAGATAAATCTTAAATTCAGATAAAACTTAAATTAACCGCTGTTTTTTTAAAGCCCTATCTTAGAGCAACAAGCGCCGCACGTCGCTCAGCATCATGCGCATGTGGCTAGTGAAGCGTGCACCATCGGCGCCATCCACCACACGGTGATCGTAAGACAATGACATAGGCAACATCAAACGTGCCTCAAATGACTTGGTCTTGGGGTCATAGACCGGTTGCATACTGGAGCGTGACACGCCCAATATGGCCACTTCTGGGCAATTAATAATAGGCGTAAACATGGTGCCGCCTATGCCGCCTAAGCTGGATATAGTGAAGCAACCGCCTTGCATTTCTTCAACCTTCAATTTGCGCTCACGCGCTTTGCTTGATAGGTCGGCTAAATCACGCGCAATGTCCAACACGTCTTTTTGTTGCACGTCTTTCACCACCGGCACCACCAAGCCATCCGGCGTATCGCAAGCAAAGCCAATATTGAAATAGTTTTTCAATATCAAGCTGTCGCCGTCAGGCGAGAGCGAAGCATTAAAGTTCGGGTAGGTTTTTAGTGCATTCACCGAAGCTTTAATTAAGAAAGCCAACATGGTGAGTTTGACCCCTCGTTTTTCCGCATCGGCTTGCATGGATTTTCTGAAGTCTTCCAAATCGGTGATGTCGGCTTCGTCAAATTGCGTGACATGCGGTGCTGTCACCCAATTGCGGTGCAAATTGGCGCCGGATAGTTTTTTAATCCGTGACAATGGCTTGGTTTCAATTTCACCAAACTTACTGAAATCAATCACCGGCATGGCCAATGTGGCTAAGCTACCAATACCGGCACCCATGTTTTCCGTGCGCGGTTTAGCCAATTCGGCTTTCACGTAAGCTTGCACGTCCTCTTGCAAAATGCGATTTTTAGGGGCGCTGCCTTTAACAAAGGCCAAATTAACGCCCAATTCACGAGCGAATTTACGTACCGATGGACTGGCGTGCGATAGCGTACCCGCATCCACCACGATGCTCTCGCCAACCGGCACAGGTTGATGCGCAGGAGCAATGGTTTTTGGCGGTTCAGGGGCAGGTCGGCTAGGTTCAGGTATGGCCACCTCTAATTTGGCTGGCGGCGGCGCACTGGGCACAGCCGCTGCAGCGGCAGGCGCAGCAACTGCAGCCTCGCTGCTGGCCTCAGCAATCACTTCCAGCGTAATGATTAAATGGCCTTGCGCCACCTTATCACCCACTTTCATTTTGACGGACTGCACCACGCCAGCATGTGGCGATGGTATGTCCATGGAGGCTTTGTCCGACTCGACTGTAATCAGCGAATCTTCTTTTGCCACGGTATCACCGACTTTAACTAAAACGTCGATGACATCAACGCTCTCAAAATTACCAATATCGGGGACGAGTATGTCTTGAATTGCCATGAGTCGTGTCCTTAAACTGTCGTTGGGTTAGGCTTGTTAGCGTCTAACTTGTATTTTTTAATGGCCTCGCTGACTTTCTTAGCCGGTAATTTACCTTCGTCAGCCAAAGCTTTAAGTGCCGCCACAACAACGTAATACCTATCCACTTCAAAGAAACTGCGCAAGGCTTCGCGACTATCCGAACGGCCGTATCCGTCTGTACCCAAGGCAACAAACTTGCCAGGTACAAAAGCGGCAATTTGTTCAGCAAAGGACTTCATGTAGTCGGTGGAAGCGATGGTCGGTCCTTGGGCACCTTTCATGGCTTCTGCTACGTAACTTAGGCGTTGCGGTTTTTCTGGATTAAGCATGTTCCAACGCTCCGCATCCAATCCGTCACGACGCAATTCGTTGAAGCTGGTAACGCTCCAAACATCAGCCGACACGCCCCAATCTTTCTCCAACATGTCAGCGGCGGCAATCACTTCACGCAAAATCACGCCACTGCCCATCAATTGGACTTTTTCGCCTTTGGCTTTTGATTGACTGAAGTTATAAATGCCTTTCAAAATGCCGGCTTCTGCCCCTTTAGGCATGTCTGGATGGGTGTAATTTTCATTCATCAAGGTGATGTAGTAATACACGTCCTCTTGATTTTGCACCATGCGACGCAGGCCTTCTTGAATAATCACGGCCAACTCGTAAGCAAAGGTTGGGTCGTAAGACAAGCAATTAGGGATGGTGGCAGACATTAAATGGCTGTGTCCGTCCTCATGCTGCAAGCCTTCGCCATTAAGCGTAGTACGACCAGCGGTCGCGCCCAACAAGAAGCCACGTGCACGTGAATCGCCCGCAGCCCATGCTAAATCGCCTATGCGTTGGAAACCAAACATGGAATAAAAGATATAGAACGGGATCATCTGCACGCCAGACACGCTGTAAGACGTGGCCGCGGCTATCCAACTAGAGAATGATCCGGCTTCGTTGATGCCTTCTTCCAAAATTTGACCGTCTTTGGATTCTTTGTAATACATCACCTGGTCGGAGTCCATTGGCTCGTACAACTGGCCTTGGCTGGCATAAATACCCAATTGACGGAACATGCCCTCCATACCAAAAGTGCGCGCCTCATCGGGCACAATAGGCACAATGTATTTACCCAATTGTTTATCACGCACCAAGGTCGATAAGATGCGCACAAATGCCATGGTGGTGGAGATTTCACGCTCACCGGTGGACACCAACAT
>JBEDKJ010000059.1:0-3029 GCA_041172285.1 Pseudomonadota bacterium | reverse complement strand
CTTAGTCCCTGTAGCGCTGCCAGCAGTGATTCATGTAGGCGGCCACAAGGCCTACGTTAACCAACTAAACGGTTTGCTCAAAGGCTGCCGCGCATCACTGGCTGTTTCGTCCAGTCAATTGCTGCCGTTTTTAACGGAAGCAGCCGAAGGATTAGGCTTGCAATTTGTTAACGCCGCCACCGCCTTTGATGAATTGCCACTAAAAGAGATTGCTCTTCAGCCCAGTGGCCCAAACGAAACGGCCTATTTGCAATACACCTCTGGCAGCACAGGCTTTCCTCGCGGCGTAATCATAACCCAACAGGCGGTGATGGCTAATCTGCTGGCTTCGGGTCATGGTTTGGACGTGCGTCCTGAAGACAGAGTGGTTTCTTGGTTGCCGTTCTACCACGACATGGGCTTGGTTGGCTGCCTATTGGCTCCCATGGCCAGCCAACGTTCTATCGATTATTTAGATACCCGCGACTTTGCCATGCGGCCAAGACGCTGGTTAGAACTATTAAGCAGTTCGCGAGGCACCATTTCATTCAGCCCACCTTTTGGCTATGCGCTATGCGTGCGTCGCCTGCGCCCAGAAGACATCGCCTTGTATGATTTAACTGCATGGCGAGTAGCTGGCATAGGCGCCGAACCCATACACGTGGAATTAACCGATCGCTTTTGCGAGTTGCTGGCACCAGCAGGCTTTAATCCAAAATCCTTTGTGCCCAGCTACGGCATGGCAGAAACCTCCCTAGCACTGAGCTTTGCACCACTGGGCACCGGCGTGGTGGTCGACTGGCTGGATGCCGACGATTTAGCCGATAACTTGGTGGCGACCAAAGTCAGCCCAAATACCGGCAGCAGCTTTGTTCGTTGCGGCCCCATATTACCTAAACACGAAGTGCTGATCCTTGATGAGCATGGCAAGAGCCTACCCGAAATGCAAATTGGCCGCATCAACGTGCGTGGCCCTAGCATTATGTCTGGTTACTTTGAATTACCAGAACAAACCCAGTTAGTGCTGTCTGCTGACGGCTGGTTGGATACCGGTGATCTAGGCTATTTGATTGACGGTCAAATAGTCGTAACCGGTCGCCATAAAGACATGCTGATTATTAACGGCCGCAATATTTGGCCACAAGATATCGAAGCCATTGCCACGCGCCAGCCAGAACTGCGTTCGGTGGACGCCTCTGCCGTCTCGGTGCCGGGTCCAGACCAGGAAGAAATCGCGGTGCTTATCGTTCAATGCAACATCACCGATAGCGAAGAGCAGCAATTACTCACCCAACGCTTGCATAGGGAAATACACGAAGAATTGGGCGTCAATTGCGTGATTGAATTGGTGCCACGTCATACTTTGCCGCGCACCTCATCCGGTAAATTATCCCGTTCTGGCGCACGCAAGGATTACATATTGCGTCAAAAAGCACTAGCAGAAAACGCAGTCAAGTAAGCCAACCTCCTAGCTTGCCTAACTTTAGCCTATGGCTGCCTCCACAAAAAAGAACAAGACTGTTGCCTTAACCGGTGCAACCGGCTTCATAGGCACGGCCTTGATCAAGCAATTGCATCTAGCTGGCTGGCAAGTCAAGGCTTTATACAGACCTAAACCAGGCCGATCACCCGTCAGCAGTCAGAACCTAACGTGGGTCGCCGGCGATGTAAGTAACCTTGCCTCTTTAAATAGTTTGATGGCCGATGCCGACGCGGTCATACACTGCGCCGGGGCCGTGCGTGGAGTTACGCAAGCCGATTTTGACTTAATCAACGAAACTGGCGCGCGCCATGTCGCAGAAGTGGCCGCCACACAAAATAAGCCACCGCGTTTACTGCTCGTTTCATCCTTGGCCGCGCGCATGCCAGAATTGTCGCATTATGCGGGCAGCAAAATGCGCGGCGAATTAGCCATTAAAAACAGCCCCTTGCGCTGGACTATCTTTCGTCCGCCCGCAGTGTATGGCCCCGGTGACCGTGAATTGCTACCGCTCTTTCAAAGCATGGCTAAAGGCCTTGCCCCTCTGCCCGCTGGTGCGAATGGGCGCTTTTCCATCATCCACGTGGACGATTTGGCGGCGGCCATGGTGCATTGTTTAGGGCAAGATGCGGGCGACGGCAAAACCTTTGAGCTAGACGATGGCCACTTCGGGGGTTACGATTGGCCTAAGGTCATACAAATCGCTGAGACTGTGTTACGTAATGGTGGCAAAATAAGACGCTTACCCATTCCAATTAGCCTACTCAAGCTGGTGGCTTGGACCAATTTTTATGCCGCCCAATTACTGCGTTATGCACCTATGTTAACCCCGGGCAAAATACGCGAGATTACGCACAGCGATTGGTTGTGCGATAATAACGACATTACTCGAATTACTGGTTGGCAGCCCACTTGTGAATTAGCACAAGGTTTGGCTGGCCTATTTGACAAGCATCACTAGCCTAGATAGGAAATTTTATGACTGAATACGATCGCATCCTTGCCGACTTGATCAAAGGCTTAGCGCCTTTCACCAATGGTAAAACAGTGACTGAGAGCACCGAGTTAGTAGGTGACCTAGACTTGGATTCATTGAAAATCATGGAGCTATTGCTATTTGTCGAAGACAGTTTTGACATCTCTATCCCAGTGAGCATCTTGCCGGATGTAAAAACCGTAGGGGACCTGGCTAAACAAGTTGAAAAAATCGTAGGTAACGCATAATGGGATTGTTTACAAAATTTGACGGCTTGGCAGCAGGCCGTGCTGAACTGGGCGCATTGGGCATAGACCCGTTTGCAGTTCAAATAGAAAAAATTATCTCGCCTACCGAAGGCATCATCCACGGTCGGCATACTATTTTAGCCGGCACCAATAACTACTTAGGCCTAACCTTTAATCCCGAGTGCATTACCAGCGCGCGCCTTGCCCTAGAAAACGAAGGCACCGGTACTACTGGCTCACGCATGGCCAACGGTAGTTACTCTGGCCACCGCAATCTAGAAAAAGAACTCGCTGCTTTTTACGGCAAACGCGATGCCATTGTGTTTTCAACCGGCTACGTAGCCAA
>JBEDKJ010000058.1:0-20185 GCA_041172285.1 Pseudomonadota bacterium | reverse complement strand
TAACTAATTAAAAGGATCACTATCATGTGGACAACTCCAGCAGCTACAGAAATGCGTTTTGGCTTTGAAGTAACTATGTACGTAATGAACAAATAATTAGTTCTTTGCTACTAAAAAAAGGCTGCCGTTAGACAGCCTTTTTTTTCATGAAATCTTTGCAGGCTAGGTCATCCTGCATGCATACAATTAAATTTGGAACAGCATTATTATGCACATACACGTATTAGGCGCAGCCGCAGGTGGCGGATTTCCTCAATGGAATTGCAATTGTTTTAATTGTGACGGTTTACGCAAGGGCACGATTAAAGCCACCAAGCGCACCCAATCCTCTATTAGCGTCAGCAGTGATGGCGTCAATTGGGTGTTGTTTAATGCCTCGCCGGATGTGTTGCAACAAATACAAGACTTTGCCCCATTGCAACCTGGTCGTGCGGTTAGGGACACCGGCATCCAAGCCATCGTCCTAATTGACGCGCAAATAGACCACACCACGGGACTATTTATGTTGCGTGAAGGTCAGGTAAAACGCGAAATTTACTGCACCGATATGGTTTACGATGACCTAACAACAGGCAATCAAATCTTGAATATTTTGGGCCATTATTGTGGCATCAACCACCACCAAGTCCCTATAGATGGGAAAACCAGTTTTACTATACCGGGTGTGCCAAATTTAAAATTCACTTCGGTTTCACTCAAAAGTGCTGCGCCACCGTATTCACCGCACCGCAATAACCCACAGGCTGGTGACACCATAGGCGTATTAATAGAAGAAATCAGCACCGGCAAAAAATGTTGGTATTCACCAGGATTGGCTGAAATTGAACCGCATCTACCGGCATTGATGGATCAAGCAGACTGCATTATGGTGGACGGGACATTCTGGACTAATACGGAAATGTTAGACATGGGCTTGATGACGAAGACCGCTCGCAGCATAGGCCATAATCCTCAATCCGGAGAGGGTGGCATGATAGAAGAGTTGGACAAATTTGGCCAAACTAAGAAAGTCCGTAAAGTGTTGATACACATCAATAACACCAACCCTATATTGCGTGAAGATTCCGCTGAGCGGGCCATATTAAGCCAGCACAACATCGAAGTGGCTTTCGATGGCATGGATATCATACTTTAGGAGCGAGCAATGAATGCAATGACAAACAACGCCTTACCATGGACGCGCGAGGAATTTGAAGACAAATTACGCGAGAAGGGTAAGGGTTACCATATTTACCATCCCATACACGTCATGATGTACGAAGGTAAGCTGACCAAAGAGCAGTTGCAATGTTGGGTAGCCAACCGCTTTTACTACCAAATTTCTATCCCCATGAAAGACGCGGCCATTTTGTCTAATTGCCCGGATAAGGAAGTGCGCAAAGAATGGATAGTGCGCATTACCGATCACGATGGCGTGGATGGTCAAGTTGGCGGCATCGAAGCTTGGATACAACTGGGTATGGCAGTGGGGTTAAGCCGTGAAGACGTCACTTCGCTTAAGTACTTAAGCCCAGGCGTAAAATTTGCCGTGGATGCCTACGTTAACTTTGCTCGCCAACGGCCTTGGCAAGAATCGGTATGCTCTTCATTAACTGAATTGTTTGCGCCACACATACACCAGCAACGCATTAGCTCATGGCCTAGCATGTACCCATGGATAGATGAAAGTGGCTTAAGCTACTTCAAAAAACGTTTAACTGAAGCCAGGCGTGATGTGGAACAGGGTTTAGGTGTTACTTTGGATTACTTTAGCACTTCGCGCGACATGCAACTTAAAGCTTTGGATATATTGCAATTTAAACTGGACGTGTTGTGGGTGATTGCCGATGCCATTATGCTGGCCTGCACTGACGTTAAGGTTGAGGGTAAAGATTATTTACGCCAACCTAGAATTGATTTTAAATAAGCGTGGCATGGCATGACTAATCAGATAAAACACACAGAATGTTACGCTCTAGCGCTACATCATCGATTCCAATGGGAAGAAGCACAGCAAAATTACGTGATTCTCTTTCCGGAAGGCATGGTTAAGCTGCACGGCGGTGCAGGGGAAGTGCTCAAGCGTTTGGATGGCAAAGCCACTGTAGGCGATGTGGTGGCCGACCTTAAAGCCACTTTTCCGGATGCCGCCAACATTGAAGCCGATATTATCGGTATGTTTGAACTGGCACTAAGCAAGGGTTGGTTGCGTCAGCTCTAATACGATGAATGTAAGTTTAAATATAGGAGTTGCAAGATGACACAAGCCTCATTAGGTCAATCGGTGGTGCAAAAGACCGTGCATGCCCAGCAAAACAATGGCGTAGCGGCATCCATAACCCACACGCAACCACTCTGGTTGCTAGCTGAAGTGACCTACCGTTGCCCATTGCATTGTGCGTTTTGCTACAACCCGACCGATTACGATAAGCACACGCAAAACGAATTAAGCACCGAGCAATGGATACAAGCCTTGCGCGATGCCCGTAAATTGGGCGCCTTGCAGCTGGGTATTTCAGGTGGCGAGCCATTGCTCCGCGATGACATAGAAGACATCGTGGTGGAAGCGAAAAAGCTAGGCTATTACAGCAACCTCATTACTTCGGGTGTGGGTCTTACGGAAAAGCGCATACAAGCTTTCAAGGAAGGCGGCTTGGATCATATACAGTTGTCCATGCACGACATTACTGAAGAGATTAATAACTTCATTACCAACACCAAAACCTTTGAATTAAAGAAAAAAGTGGCGGCCATGATCAAAAATCACGGCTACCCCATGGTGCTAAACGTGGTGATACACCGTTACAACATAGGCCATTTGCGCGAAATACTGGACATGGCTGAAGCCTTGGGTGCCGATTACATCGAGTTGGCTAATACTCAATATTACGGTTGGTCATTGGTGAATCGCAGTCAATTGATGCCCACTAAGGAACAAGTGGATGAGGCTGAGGCCATTGCTAACGAGTTTAGGGCCAATCCGAACAATAAAATGAAGGTGTTTTTTGTTGTGCCGGATTACTTCTCGGATAGGCCAAAAAAATGCATGAACGGTTGGGGTGAGGTGTTCATGATAGTGACGGCTAATGGCGATGTTTTGCCATGCCATTCGGCTCGCGTGTTGCCAAACATGACTTTTCCAAATGTGCGTGACGACGGTCTGGCTTATGCTTGGCAAGATTCACCGGCCTTTAATAAATACCGCGGCGATGCTTGGATGAAAGAGCCATGTCGCAGTTGTTCGGAAAAAGAAAATGACTTGGGTGGTTGCCGTTGCCAAGCGTTTCTTTTGTCTGGCGATGCGGAAGCGGCCGACCCAGTATGCAGCAAATCCCCGCACAGGCATTTGATTGATCAAGCCATTATTGATTCACGCAACCCTCAAGCCGTGGCGCAGCCCATCGTTTTCCGCAATGATAAAAATTCGAAAAAGATCCTGGCCGGGGAGTTGGACGATAGGGTGAAAGCCTTTCATGCTGTGCCCTAATGAGTGCTTCATTAGAACGCTAGGCTGTGGTTAAATAGAACGCGCTAGGTAAGTTAAGCTTACCGGCGCGTTTTTTATCGGTGACTCATTCATGCATGCATCTTCAGCGTTTACTCTATCATTAGTCTTAGCCGGACTGGCCGCCTTAGCGCCGTTTGCTATAGACACCTATTTGCCGGCTTTTCCTGGCTTGGAATTGGCGCTGGTGGCCAGCCCATTGCAGTTACAACAAAGCCTGACTTTTTATTTATTGCCCTATGCCTTAATGACCTTATGGCACGGCGCCATTTCCGATTCCATAGGGCGCATCACCACCATCAAATTGGGCTTAGGCGTGTTTGTCTTGGCCTCCATAGGCTGTGCGTTTGCCAACAACATTGAAACCTTGTGGTTTTTTCGAGCCTTGCAAGGCCTGTCGGGTGGGGCAGGCAACGTGGTGGCACGTGCCATGGTGCGGGATTTGTTTGAAGGGCCGCAAGCGCAGCGCGTCATGGCCACCGTGCAAATGCTCTTTGGCATTGCGCCTGCCGTTGCACCAATTATAGGTGGCCTGTTATTGGGCATACATTGGCAAGCGATTTTCGTCTTTTTAGCCCTGTATGCCGCTATTAGTTTGTGGGCGGCCGTGCGCTATTTGCCAGAAACCATGCCTCAAGCAAAGCGCATGCCTTTGTCTGCAAAAAAGGTCTTAAGCAGCTATCGCCTTATATTCTCTGATAAGGAATTCAACTTGGTGGTACTGGCATCCGCAGCCAATTTTGCAGCTTTCTTCATCTACGTGCTGGCCAGTCCGGTTTTTTTAGTGAAACACTTAGGCCTAAGTGATCAGCAATTTGGCTACATGTTTATCCCTACCGTATGTGGGATGGTTTTGGGTTCGTATTTGGCTAAACGTGCAGCGGGGGTCTACACCAGCCAACAAGTGCTAAAAGTGGCTTACGCCTGGATGGCGGCCATGGTGCTGCTAAATTTAGTGGTGTGCTTAAACCTAGCGGTTTCGCCGCTATTCAATATTTTGCCGGTTGCTTTATTTAATGTGGGCATGGCTTTAGCCATGCCCATACTGTCTTTGGCCGCGCTGGATAGGCATGCAAAAATACGCGGCACGGCCGCTTCTGGCCAAGCCTTTGTGCAGATGCTGCTGTCGACTGTGTCGGCAGGTTTGATCGTTCCATTGGTCTGGGCAGAGCCGTTTGGTTTGGCGATGGCGATGGCTGCCTACCTATTGTTTGGGTACTTGCTATTACGCTTAAGTCAGCTGTGGCGTTCTAAGTAAAGTCCTTGTGCATTGTGGCTTACCGGGTGACGGTGTATAGTGATTTTATGTACTTGAACTGCGTGCTTAGGAGTTAATATGAAACCGTACACTAACGAATACAAAGAAGAGCAATTGCTGGAAGATTTTAAATCCGTACTGGCCGATTTAGAAGCCTTGCTACAGGAGACCGCCCAGACCGGTGGCGAGAAGCTGACGGCCATAAGGGCTAAAGCTGAACAATCACTGGATGCCGTCAAGGCTAATATGGCCGATGCGCCGGCATCGGTGTTAAATAAAGCCAAAGTAGCGGCAACGGCAGCAGACGATTACGTGCAAGACAACCCATGGCGATCCATAGGCTTGGCTGCCAGCGAGGGCCTCATCATTGGCTTACTGATTAGTCGTCGTTAGGCGCGCCATGACTGATAGCAATCAAGCAGGGGGTGTGCTGGATAGGCTGGCGAAGTTTGCAGCGGATTTGGTCGCTATTGCGCATACCCGCTTAGCGCTATTGTCCACCGACATAGAGGAAGAGCGCGAGCATTTGTTGTCATTGGTTCGATGGACACTCATTTCGTTATTTTTCATGATGCTAGGCTTGTTGTTGGTGGCTGTTTTATTAATCGTGCTGCTATGGGAAAATTACCGTTTATCCGCCATAGCTGGTTTAGCCGGCTTTTTTTTAGCGGCCGGTGCGATAAGCTGGTACGCAGCAAAACGCAAAGCTAAAGCGAAACCGAGGTTATTCTGGTCCAGTTTAATGGAGTTGGAAAAAGATCGGCAACACCTAGACCGCTCTTAATTCCCCCTGAATTATTTTTAATGCCTAAGCAATGAACACCACCCTGGTTGCACTAGCCAAGAAACGCCAGCACTTAGTAGAAGAAGCGCAAAAGCAGCGCATCGCTGTGTCGGATCAATTGCATGCTTGGCACAAACCCATCAGCATGATCGATTACGCAATCAATATGCTGCGTTACATCCAGCATCACCCCATTTTGGTTGCCAGTGGCGGCACTGCTTTACTTTCTATGTTAAAGCCAAATGCCTTGACTGTATGGTTGCAGCGCGGTCTGCTGGTGTGGCAAATACTCAGCAAGCATAGAAAAAAGCAGCAGAATAATAAGCGCTGTATTTAAATGGAATTTAATGTCAGGTCGCGCACTCATAGCTGCGATCGTTCTTATGATGGGCAACATGGAGCCGGCTTAGCCCGGTTTTTAAATAATGCAATTACCAACTAAGCGCAAACAAGAGGACGTCGATTGGGGTTCAAAAAGCCACGTGCAAACCCTGGTGATGATGCTGCTTACGGTTTTAGGTTTGTACCTATGCTACAAGATGGCTATGCCTTTTCTCGCCGTATTGGTCTGGGCCCTGACCTTGGCGGTCCTGTTTGCGCCCTTGCAAGGGTATTTGGAGCGCAAGCTTAAAGCGAGTGGTTTGGCTGCCCTGGTGTCGGTTTTAATCATCGGTTTAATCGTGGTGATACCGGCGGTATTCGTAGGCCAACAATTGTTATTTCAAGCGGTAAAGGGCGCGCAATCCATAGAAGTCAAACTTAGTTCCGGCGAGTGGCAGCATACATTAGAGTCGCAACCGCAGTTGGCGCCAATATTGGAAAAAATTGAGCAACGTATTGATTTTCCTGGGGCCTCTGCTGCCTTCACGCAATGGGTTAATACCAGTGCGGCGGATATCGTCAAAGCGTCCGCTGTGCAGATTTTGGGTTTATGTTTGATTTTTTACGTGTTGTTTTTTTTCCTGCGTGACCGTCGAATGTTTTTGCATGCGATTGCAGGGCATTCGCCGTTGTCGCAGTCGCAAATGGAAGGGCTGCTTGAACGTATAGGTGACACCATACACGCTACCGTCTATGGCACCTTTGCCGTGGCCTCGGTGCAAGGTTTGCTTGGCGGCTTAATGTTTTGGTGGTTAGGCTTGCCTGCCCCATTGCTGTGGGGGCTGATTATGGGCATGTTGGCGGTGATTCCTATGTTGGGCGCCTTTGTGATTTGGGCGCCGGCTGCCTTGTTTTTGTTGTTGGAAGGGGCTTGGCATGATGCCTTAACCTTAAGCTTATGGGGCGTGTTGGTGGTGGGCACGGTGGATAACTTGCTCAGACCCGTCTTGGTGGGCGACCGTTTGCGATTGCATACCGTGCTAACGTTTTTGTCTGTGGTCGGTGGTTTAATGGTGTTTGGTGCGGCTGGATTGATTTTAGGCCCGGTTATTTTGGTCATCACCATGGCCATGTTGGAATTTTGGAGCGCTAGAAACGCGACTTTATAAAATCTAAGCGATGCAACTGGCGTTCGCCATTTTGTCATAATGTTTGCTTAAAATTAGTTGTGGCTAGCTAGCTAGCCTTGTGGGTATTGGGTTATAATGCGGGCTTGCGCGGCTTTGCCAAGGTGCGCACTTGGCTAAGGTGGTCAGCGCTAATCCGGTTTTTTCAAAAAAAAGATTTTTCAGTTATTGGGTCTGGGGCTAGTAAGTGTTAGAAAATTACTTTCCGATATTGATGTTTATACTTGTGGGCTTAGCCGTCGGCGTCGGTCCTCTGGTTTTAGGCCTCATCGTTTCCCCCAACAAGCCCGACACGGCAAAAAATTCCCCCTACGAATGCGGTTTTGAAGCTTTTGAAGACGCGCGCATGAAATTCGACGTGCGCTATTACTTGGTGGCCATTCTGTTTATTTTGTTCGATTTGGAAATAGCCTTTCTTTTCCCATGGGCCGTGGTGCTGCAAGAAATAGGTTTATTCGGCTTTATAGCCATGCTGGTGTTCTTAAGTGTCTTGGTTATAGGCTTTATTTACGAATGGAAAAAAGGTGCCTTAGAGTGGGATTGAGTCTGCTATGAGTATAGAAGGGTTGTTGGAAAAAGGCTTTGTCACGACCACGCTGGACACCGTGATTAATTACACGCGGACTGGCTCAATGTGGCCCATGACATTTGGCTTGGCCTGTTGTGCCGTAGAAATGATGCATGCGGGCGCCTCGCGTTACGATTTGGATAGATTTGGTATCGTCTTCAGGGGCAGTCCGCGTCAGTCGGATGTGATGATAGTGGCGGGGACCTTGGTTAATAAAATGGCGCCGGCCTTGCGTAAGGTTTACGATCAAATGGCCGAGCCACGCTGGGTTATCTCCATGGGTTCTTGTGCCAACGGCGGTGGTTATTACCATTATTCCTATTCCGTGGTCCGTGGTTGCGACCGCATCGTGCCGGTCGATGTCTATGTGCCAGGCTGCCCGCCTACTGCGGAGGCCTTGTTGTACGGCATCATCCAATTGCAAAATAAAATTAAACGCACCAATACTATTGCCCGCTAAAACCATGTCAGCCAAATTAGACCAACTTCATCAAGATGTGCAATCGGCTTTAGGTGCTAAGCTTATTCAAGCTAGCATTGCGCTTAACGAACTGAATTTGCTGTGCCGTGCGGAAGATTATTTAGCCGTGTGTTTATGTTTGCGCGATGACCCACGCTTTAGGTTTGAACAATTAATCGATTTGTGTGGTGTGGATTACCAGACTTACGCGGACGTCGAACAGGAAGGCCCACGTTACGCGGTGGTCTGCCATTTGCTCTCGGTTAGCATGAATCAACGTGTGCGTTTGCGTGTGTTTGTTGCAGATGAGGCCTTCCCGATTTTACCAACCTTAGTCGATGTGTGGCCGGTAGCCAATTGGTACGAACGCGAAGCATTCGATATGTACGGCATTATGTTTGAAAATCACCCGGATTTACGCCGCTTGTTAACCGATTATGGCTTTGTAGGCCACCCATTCCGTAAAGATTTCCCCATGATAGGCTTGGTTGAAATGCGCTACGACCCAGAGCAGCAGCGCGTGATTTATCAGCCAGTTAGCATAGACGAGCGTAACAATGTGCCGCGTGTCATACGTAATGAGGGGGTACACGCCAAATAGGCGTTGATTATGGCTGAAATTAGAAATTACACGATGAACTTTGGCCCGCAGCATCCGGCTGCGCACGGTGTCCTGCGCTTGGTATTGGAGTTGGACGGCGAAGTCATACAGCGGGCTGATCCGCACATAGGCCTGTTGCACCGTGGCACGGAAAAGCTAGCGGAAAACCGCACCTATTTGCAGTCCATTCCTTATATGGATAGATTGGACTACGTGTCCATGATGTCCAATGAGCATGCTTATGTGATGGCCATCGAGAAGATGATGGGCATAGACGTGCCGCTACGCGCGCAATACATCCGCGTTATGTTTGATGAAATCACCAGGGTGTTAAATCACTTGCTGTGGTTAGGTGCGCATGCGTTGGATGTGGGGGCCATGACGGTGTTTTTGTATGCCTTCCGCGAGCGTGAAGATTTATTCGATTGCTACGAAGCGGTGTCTGGTGCGCGTATGCACGCAGCCTATTACCGTCCGGGAGGGGTGTACCGAGATTTACCCAATCGCATGCCGCAGTATGCCGTGTCGCCGCTACGCAACGCGAAAACCGTGGCCAAGCAAAACGAAAATCGTCAAGGTTCCTTGCTGGATTTCATCGAAGACTTTACCCAGCGCTTTCCGAAATACGTGGACGAATACGAGACCCTGTTAACCGATAACCGGATTTGGAAACAACGCACCGTCGACGTGGGCATCGTCACCCCGGAGCGCGCCCTAGCGCTAGGCATGACCGGCCCCATGTTGCGCGGTTCGGGCATAGCATGGGATTTGCGTAAAACCCAACCTTATGAAGTGTATGCCGACATGGATTTTGATGTGCCGGTTGGTGTCAATGGCGATTGCTACGACCGTTACTTGGTGCGCATGGAAGAGTTTAGGCAATCCAATCGCATCATTCAGCAATGCGTGAATTGGTTGCGTGCCAATCCTGGTCCAGTCATTACTGCTGATAATAAAGTCGCACCGCCAGATCGTGCTGGCATGAAAAGCAATATGGAGGATTTGATCCACCATTTCAAATTGTTTACTGAAGGCTTTCATGTCCCAGCGGGTGAGGCTTACGCGGCAGTGGAGCACCCTAAAGGCGAGTTCGGTATTTACATGGTGTCCGATGGCGCCAATAAACCTTACCGTTTAAAAATTCGTGCACCTGGCTTTGCCCATTTGGCCGCCTTGGATGAAATGACACGCGGCCACATGATTGCTGACTTGGTGGCCATCATAGGCACGCAAGACATCGTGTTTGGCGAAATTGATCGATAAAAATTGAGTTAGCTATGTTAAGTCCACAAATTACAGAAAAAATTGATTACGAGCTGACTAAGTACCCAGCCGATCAGCGCCAAGCTGCGGTGATGAGTGCTTTGCGTATCGTGCAAACCGAACGTGGTTGGTTGTCACAAGAAAGCATGAGCGAGGTGGCCGCCTACATCGGTATGCCCGAGATCGCCGTCATGGAAGTGGCCAGTTTTTACAATATGTACGATTTGGCGCCGGTGGGTAAATACAAAATCAGTATTTGCACCAATATTTCCTGCATGTTGCGTAACAGCGACGAAATTGTGGATCACCTAAAACACAAGCTAGGCGTGGAGTTTAATCAAGTGAGTGCGGACGGTAAGTTTTGCCTAAAAGAGGGCGAATGCATGGGTGCTTGCGGTGGCGCACCATTAATGATTGTTAACAACCACACCATGCATGAGTTTCTAACGCCGGCTAAGGTTGATGCTATTTTGGATGAATTGAAATAATGGCAAAAACTACGTTAAAAGCAGCGCCGCCAGTCATGACCGATTTAAAGGGTCAAACCTTAGTCTGTTTGCGTACCTTGAGCGAAAGTGAGCCGGCCGCTTTGGCCACCTACCTTAAGCTGGGCGGCTACCAATCCTTAAAGCGCCTTGTCACAGAAAAAATCAAAGCCACTGACATTATTACCGAGGTAAAAATATCCGGTCTGCGTGGTCGTGGTGGAGCAGGGTTCCCTACCGGTCTTAAGTGGAGCTTCATGCCTCGCTATTTTGATGGCGTTAAATACTTGGTATGCAATACCGATGAAGGTGAGCCCGGTACATTTAAAGACCGTGACATCATCCGTTATAACCCGCACCAACTGATAGAGGGCATGGCCATTGCTGCTTACACGCTAGGCGCACGGGTCGGCTACAACTACATACACGGGGAAATCTGGCAGGATTACGAAACCTTTGAGGCTGCCCTAAAAGAGGCTAAAGAAGCCGGTTACTTGGGTGAAAATCTTTTTGGCACGAATTTTAGTTTTGATCTGTATGCCGTTCACGGTTACGGCGCCTACATATGCGGTGAAGAAACCGCGCTGATAGAGTCCATCGAAGGCAAGAAAGGTCAGCCGCGCTTTAAACCGCCGTTCCCAGCCAGTTATGGGGTGTTCGGTAAACCAACCAACGTAAACAATACCGAAAGTTACGCCTCCATTCCATGGATCATGCAGCACGGTGGACAAGCGTTTGCCGATTTGGGTGTGGCCAATTCAGGTGGTACAAAATTGTTTTCGGTGTCGGGTCACGTGGAAAAACCGGGTAATTACGAAGTGAAAATGGGCACGCCTTTTGTTGATTTGTTGGCCATGGCCGGTGGGGTTTGGCATGGGCGCAAACTAAAGGCGGTGATCCCAGGTGGTCCATCGACGGCGGTCATACCGGCCAGCGTGATGGAGTCCACTACCATGGATTACGATAGCTTAAGCAAGGCCAGATCAAGCTTGGGCGCGGGCTCCATGATAGTCATGGACGACAGTACCTGCATGGTGAAAGCCTTACACCGTTTGTCTTATTTCTTTTACGAAGAAAGCTGCGGTCAATGCACTCCTTGCCGTGAGGGCACCGGCTGGGTCTACCGCGTGTTGGATCGCATCGTTAAAGGTCAAGGCAAAATGGAAGACTTGGATCTGCTGACAGACATCAGCAAAAACATTTCTGGTCGCACTATTTGCGCATTGGGTGAAGCAGCCGCGACGCCAGTGATTAGCTTTATTAAGCATTTTAGAGCGGAATTTGAGTACTACATCGAGCACGGTAAAAGTATGGTTGATAGCAAGGCGGAGCAAGGTTAATGTTAAACATAGAAATTGACGGCAAAGCATTAGAAGTCGAGCACGGCAGTTCCATTATTGATGCGGCCGACAAAGTCGGCATCGCCATCCCGCGTTTCTGCTACCACCCGAAATTATCGGTGGCGGCCAATTGCCGAATGTGTTTGGTGCAGGTTGAAAATTTCAACAAACCTTTGCCAGCTTGTGCCACACCAGTGGCCGATGGCATGAAGATATTCACGCGCTCCAAATCCGCCATAGAAGCACAAAAGAGCGTCATGGAGTTCTTGCTGATTAACCATCCTTTGGATTGCCCTATCTGCGATCAAGGCGGCGAATGCGACCTGCAAGACGTGGCGGTGGCCTATGGCACCAGTGGCTCACGCTACACAGAAGAAAAACGCGTGGTGTTCAATAAAAACATCGGGCCATTAATCAGCACCGACATGACGCGTTGCATACAATGCACACGCTGCGTGCGCTTCTTGCAAGAAGTGGGCGGCATCATGGAATTGGGCATGGTAGGGCGTGGTGAGCACGCTGAAATCACTGCTTACGTGGACAAGAGCGTGAATTCCGAATTGTCCGGCAACATCATTGATTTGTGCCCAGTCGGCGCATTGACCAGCAAGCCTTATAGGTATTCTGCCCGCAGTTGGGAATTAACCCGCAGGCCTAGCATAGCGCCGCACGATGGCTTGGGTTCGCACTTAGAAGTGCACGTTAAAGACAATAAAGTCATGCGCGTGTTGCCACGTGAAAAAGACAGCATCAACGAGTGTTGGTTGTCGGACCGTGACCGCTTTTCCTACGAAGGCCTGAATAGTCCAGATCGCCTAAAAGTGCCTATGATTAAGCACAACGGTAACTGGGTAGAAACGGATTGGAAAACCGCGCTGGAATTTGCAGCAGGACAGATTAAAGACATCACCAGCGAGCACGGAGGGGACGCCCTAGGCGTCTTGGTTTCGCCGAACAGCACCATGGAAGAGGGCTATCTGGCCAAACAACTGGCCACGGCACTCAATTGCGGCAACGTCGATTACCGCTTACGTCAAACCGACTTTAGGTTAGACGGCAAGCGCATGGGCACGCCATGGATGGGTTGCAATATTAACGAAATAGAAGACTTGGATCGCATCTTGGTAATAGGCTCGAATCTAAGAAACGAGCACCCGCTTCTGGCTAAGCGTTTCCGTAAAGCCGTGGCCAATGGTGCCGAACTTTCTATTATTAGTCCACTGGACAACAACCCACTGATGGACATTGCCCACAAAGTGATCGTGCGCCCCAATGACATGGTGAATGTCTTGGGCCAAGTGCTAAAAGCCATGTCCGGTTTACAGCGCCTATCCTTGTGTTTACCCCCATCGCTAAATCAGTTGCTGGAAGAAATTAAAGTTAGACCCAATACCCAAGCCATTGCCGAAAGTATGGCAGGGCATGGTAAGGACTACGATTTAATTGCACCAAAAGTCGGTATCTTTATCGGCAACATGGCTTTGAGCGACCCGCGCTTTACCGAAATGTACAGCATGGCTGAAGCCATAGGCGGTATTTGCGGCGCTAAAGGCGGTATCTTACCGGCTGCATCAAACAGCACCGGCATGCACATGATGGGCGTGATGCCTAGCAGCAGCGGTATGCATGCCCGAGCCATGTTGGAAGTGCCACGCAAAGCTTACTTGATCGTTAACATAGAGCCGGAGTTGGATTGTCAGCACGCGGCATTGGCTAAAGCCGCCATGCAAAAAGCCGAATGCGTGGTCGCCTTAACCGCCTACAAATCCAGCGCCCTAGAGCATGCCGATATCTTGTTGCCTATTGCCCCCTTTAGCGAAACCTCAGGCACCTTTATGAGCATGGAAGGGCGCGTGCAAAGCTTTGCTGCAGCGGTTAAACCATTAGGCGAATGCCGTCCGGCATGGAAAGTGTTGCGCGTATTAGCCAATACCCTGGGCTTGCCAGGCTTTGACTACGAAACCAGCGAGCAAGTTAAACAGGCTATATTTGCCGGTGAAAAACCATCCGCAGTGGTCTGGCGTAGCCTCAATAACAACTTAAAAGACTTGGTGGAAATACAAATCAACATCAAACACGACGGTTTGCAACGCATAGGTGAAGTGCCGCAATACGAATCCGACCCCATCGTGCGTCGCTCTTTGCCATTGAAAAAAACCAAATACAACATCAAGCCTATGGCACGCATGAGTGCCGATCAGTTAGCCGATTTAGGCTTGCAAGAAGGCGATCAGGTATTGGTGAAACAAGACAAAGGCAGTGCGGTGTTGACGGTTAAATTGGATAACCACGTGGCTAAAGGTTGCGTACGCGTTGCCGCAGCCCATGAAGACACCATAGGTTTGGGCGATTTAATGGGTGACATCACAGTGGAAAAACTCACAGCAAAACAATTGGCTGCCTATCAAGCCGGCCTTAAGGAAGCGCACGCGTAATGGAATGGCTCGCTCAATTATTCGGGGTTTATTGGCCAGGCGTTGAGCTGACGGCTTGGACCTTAATTAAAATTGTCGCTATCGTGCTGCCCTTAATGGGTGCAGTGGCTTATTTAACTTTGGCTGAACGTAAAGTCATTGGTTACATGCAGGTGCGCATAGGCCCTAATCGTGTCGGTTACTTTGGCTTGCTGCAACCTTTAGCCGATGGCATCAAGCTGTTGTTTAAAGAAATCGTCATCCCCACCGCTGCCAATAAAACCTTATTTTTATTGGGCCCGGTGTTGGCCATTGCCCCAGCGTTTGCCGCTTGGGCGGTGGTGCCGTTTGATATGACCATGGTGTTGGCCGATGTCGATGCCGGCTTGTTATACATACTGGCCATGACCTCGGTAGCCGTATACGGCGTCATCATTGCCGGTTGGGCCTCGAATTCTAAGTATGCTTTCTTGGGATCACTGCGCTCTGCGGCGCAGATTGTGTCTTATGAAATAGCCATGGGCTTTGCCTTGGTTGGGGTGCTGATGTGCGCTAACTCATTGAACTTAGGCAAGATAGTCATGGGTCAGAGCGGCGGATTTTGGCATTGGTACTTCTTACCCTTGTTTCCCTTATTCATTGTTTACTTTATTAGTGCGGTGGCAGAGACCAATCGTGCGCCATTTGACGTCGCCGAGGGCGAGTCAGAAATTGTCGCCGGTTTCCACGTTGAGTATTCCGGTATGGCCTTTGCTGTTTTCTTCTTAGCCGAATACGCCAACATGATATTGGTTTCCATGCTGGCTGCATTAATGTTCTTGGGTGGGTGGTTGTCGCCAGTACCGTTTATTGCAGATAGCTTTGTCTGGCTATTGGCTAAAGTAGCGTTCTTATTGTTCCTGTTCTTATGGTTTAGGGCCACGTTTCCCAGGTACCGCTACGACCAAATCATGCGTTTGGGTTGGAAGGTCTTTATCCCCATTACCATCGTCTGGATAGTTGTGGTAGGTGGCATGATGCAAACCCCATGGGCTTATTTATTCCATTAAATACTATGATTAAATCTATACAAAAATCGCTGTCTAGCTTAATGCTGATAGAACTGTTAAAGGGTATGGCCTTAACCGGTCGCTATTTCTTTGCACCCAAAATTACCGTGCAATACCCAGAAGAAGTGACACCGCAATCCAACCGTTTTCGTGGTTTGCATGCGCTGAGGCGTTACGCCAATGGCGAAGAGCGTTGCATTGCTTGCAAGTTATGTGAAGCGGTATGCCCGGCTATGGCCATCACCATAGAATCGGAACAACGCGAAGACAATACCCGTCGCACCACGCGTTACGATATCGATTTAACCAAATGCATTTTTTGTGGCATGTGTGAAGAATCCTGCCCAGTGGATTCCATTGTGGAGACGCGGGTGTTTGACTACCACGGCGAACAAAGAGGCGACTTGCTGTACACCAAAGAGATGCTATTGGCCGTGGGTGATAAGCACGAGAAGCAAATAGCCGCAGACCGCGATTTAGATAAAGCCTTTAGATAAGAGAGAGCCTAGGCCAACCATGACATTTTTTGGGTTACATTTTCAAGACCTTGTTTTTTACGCCTTAGCGCTTATTTTGCTGTATGCCGCCTTAAGCGTAATTACTACCCGCAATCCTGTTTACGCGGCGCTTTTTTTAGTGCTGGCTTTTTTTACCGCCGCAGGCATTTGGCTATTATTAGAAGCGGAGTTCTTAGCCATCACCTTGGTGCTGGTCTACGTTGGCGCCGTCATGGTCTTGTTCTTATTCGTGGTGATGATGCTGGACATTAATTTAGACCGCCTGCGTGAGGGATTTTGGCAGGCGCTCCCGGTGGCATTGCCAGTAGGTGGCTTAATGGCAGTTGAGATGGTCATGATCGTTGGGGTGAATAATTTCGGTGCGGAAAAAGTGCTGGCACCTGCCGCAAAACCAGCCGATTACAGCAACACGGCAGCCTTGGGACGGGTGCTGTACACCGATTATTTATTGGCCTTTGAATTGGCCGCCGTGGTGCTGTTGGTGGCCATCGTTGCCGCCATTGCGCTTACGCTAAGAAGCCGTAAAGAAAGCAAGCCTACTTATGCCAATAAGCAAGTGGTGATTAAAAAAGCCGATAGGTTGCGTATCGTAAAAATGGACGCCGTGCTAGAACCTAAAGTCGAGCTTGATGGCATCACTGAGGAGAAAAAATAATGGTCGGTTTATCCCATTACCTTATTCTTGGTGCTTTGCTCTTTGCTATTAGCGTGGTTGGTATCTTTTTAAATCGTAAAAATGTCATCATTTTATTAATGGCCATAGAGCTGATGTTGTTAGCGGTGAACCTTAACTTTATTGCCTTTTCGCATTACATGAACGACATCGCTGGGCAAGTCTTCGTGTTTTTTATTTTAACCGTAGCCGCTGCTGAATCGGCCATAGGCTTGGCTATCCTAGTGGTGCTGTTTAGAAACTTACGCACGATTAACGTTGACGATTTAAACCGCTTAAAAGGGTAAGTTCAGAATGACCATGCAACAGATTTACTTAGCCATACCAATGCTGCCTCTCTTGGCCGCTGCTGTGGTGGGCCTATTTGGCAAATTCTTACCAAGAGCGGCTGCGCATGCAGTAACCATACTGGGTGTGGCTTTGTCGTTTGCCTTATCGGTTTACGTGCTCAACCATGCTATGCACAGTGCGCCGTATAACGAAACGGTGTATTCCTGGTTAAAAACCGGTAATTTTAGTTTTGAAATTGGCTTTTTGATCGATAATTTGTCGGCCATGATGATGGTGGTGGTGACCTTTGTCTCTCTCATGGTGCACATCTACACCGTCGGCTACATGGCTGAAGACCCAGGTTACGCACGCTTTTTTAGCTACATTTCGCTGTTTACCTTTGCCATGTTAATGCTGGTCATGAGCAATAACTTCATGCAGTTGTTCTTTGGTTGGGAAGCGGTGGGCTTGGTTTCCTACTTATTGATTGGTTTTTGGTACACGCGGCCAACGGCGATTTACGCCAACCTAAAAGCCTTTCTGGTTAACCGGGTTGGGGATTTTGGTTTTCTATTAGGCATAGGCTTGGTTTTAATGCATTTTGGCAGTTTGGATTACGCGTCGGTGTTCTCGCTGGCGCCACAAATGGCGGATGTGCAAATCAATTTAATGGGCAGCAGTGCCTGGTCCTTGATGACAGTGACCTGCATATTGCTCTTTATCGGCGCCATGGGTAAGTCGGCCCAAGTGCCGCTGCATGTGTGGTTACCCGATTCCATGGAAGGCCCGACGCCTATCTCGGCATTAATTCATGCGGCGACCATGGTTACCGCGGGTATTTTCATGGTGGCCAGGATGTCACCGCTGTTTGAATTGTCGTCCACGGCGCTGTCCTTCATTATTGTTATCGGCAGCATCACGGCCTTGTTTATGGGCTTTTTGGGCATCATACAAAACGACATCAAGCGGGTGGTGGCCTATTCCACGCTCTCGCAGTTAGGCTACATGACGGTAGCGCTCGGCGCATCGGCCTATTCCGTGGCTATCTTCCACCTAATGACGCATGCTTTCTTTAAGGCTTTGTTGTTTCTAGGTGCCGGTGCCGTCATCATGGGCATGCACCACGATCAAGACATACGCAATATGGGTAACTTGAAAAAATACATGCCGGTGACGTGGTTGACGTCCTTAATCGGTTCGTTGGCCTTAATAGGCACACCGTTTTTTGCCGGTTTCTATTCTAAAGACAGCATCATAGAAGCGGTGCATGCATCCAATATCGACGGCAGTGGCTTTGCCTATTTTGCCGTGTTGGCGGGGGTGTTCGTCACGGCTTTTTATAGTTTCCGTATGTATTTCCTGGTATTTCACGGCGTTGAAAAATGGCGGACTCCGCATCACGATGCCGAGCACGACGCCCACCACGATGACCATGATCACCATCATGGTCTTGCCCCTACGGATGACCCGCATGAGCCGGGTTGGGTGATCAAGTTACCCCTAATCCTCTTGGCCATTCCTTCTGTATGGATTGGCTATGTGGCCATAGAGCCTATGCTATACGGCGACTTCTTTAAAGGCGTTATATACGTAGACTATGCCGCGCACCCGGCCATGCAAGAGATGGCCCACCATTGGCATAGCACCATGCACAATGCGGCTGGCATGGCCATACACGGCTTGCAGAGTGTGCCGTTTGCCTTGGCTGCCTCCGGTGTCCTGCTGGCCTGGTTCTTCTATACACAGCGCCCAGACATACCGGCTAGCATACAAAGCAAGTTGGCCTGGCTTAATAAGCTATTGGAAAACAAGTACGGTTTTGATGCGTTTAATGACAAGGTGTTTGCTGCTGGTTCGAGGTTGCTAGGTCATAAACTGTGGCAAATTGGTGACGTCACCATCATCGATGGCGCCCTGGTCAATGGCACAGCCAATTTAATCGGAAAAGCGGCGACTGTCGTGCGTAAATTGCAAACCGGTCTGATTTACCACTACGCGTTTGCCATGATCATAGGCGTGTTTTTAATGCTTACTTTCTTCACTAAAGTTTAAACAATGCAAAATTATTTCTACCATCATCTGTTGAGTTTTGCGATTTGGTTGCCGGTTTTGGCTGGGGTAGTGGTGCTCGCTAGCGCCAACGAAAACAAGCCAAACGCCACCCGTTGGTTAGCCTTGCTTGGTGGCTTGCTTGGCTTTTTAGTCACCATTCCGCTTTATACCCAATTTAATTTTGCCGATGGCGGGCTGCAATTTCAAGAAGGCTTTAGCTGGATACCGGCCTTTAACATTAACTACCATTTAGGTGCCGACGGTTTGGCCGTTCCCTTGATTTTGCTTACCAGCTTCACCACGCTGATAGTGATTATTGCCGCCTGGGAAGTGATACAAAAGCGCGTGGCGCAATACATGGCTTGTTTCTTGATTATGAGCGGCCTGATGATAGGGGTGTTCAGTGCGCTGGATGCCATACTCTATTACGTATTCTGGGAGGCGATGCTCATCCCAATGTTCTTGGTGATTGGCATTTGGGGTGGTCCTAACCGTGTTTATGCCACGGTTAAATTCTTCCTCTACACTTTGCTTGGTTCACTCTTGATGTTAGTGGCCTTCATCTACTTGTACTTAAATACCGGTAGCTTTGAAATTACCGATTTCTACCGTTTCCCTATGCCACTGCAAGTGCAGATTTTAGTGTTCTTGGCTTTCTTTGCCGCCTTTGCTGTCAAAATTCCCATGTGGCCAGTGCACACTTGGTTGCCGGATGCCCACGTGGAGGCGCCGACTGGCGGTTCCGTGGTGTTAGCTGCGATTGCCCTAAAGCTAGGGGGCTACAGTTTTCTGCGCTTCGCTATGCCCATCGCGCCCGATGCGGCTCGCCATTTAACCCCCTACATGATCAGCCTGTCTTTAATTGCCATTGTCTACATTGCGTTAGTGGCCTTGGTGCAAAAAGACATGAAAAAGTTGATTGCTTACTCGTCTATCTCACACATGGGCTTTGTCACGCTAGGCTTTTTCCTATTTAACAACATAGGTTTAGAAGGCGCCATCGTGCAGATGCTCTCACACGGCTTTATCTCTGCTGCCATGTTCTTGTGCGTGGGTGTGCTTTACGACCGTGTGCACAGCAGGCAAATCGAGGCATACGGCGGCGTAGCGAATACCATGCCAGCTTTCGCTGCCTTTGCCGTGTTCTTCGCCATGGCCAATACCGGCCTGCCCGGTACCTCGGGTTTTGTGGGTGAGTTCATGGTGATATTGGGCGCCATACAAATTAATTTTTGGTTCGCATTCCTAGCCGCTTTTACCCTCATATTCGGTGCGGCTTATACGCTGTGGATGGTGAAGCGGGTATTTTACGGGGCGGTGGCTAACGATCAGGTAGCGGCCTTAAGCGATTTGAATAAACGCGAATTCTTCATATTGGCTATATTGGCGGTGTTGGTGTTGGCCCTTGGCGTTTACCCGCAAGCGGTTACCGACATGACCAATGCCACGGTGAATGAA
>JBEDKJ010000057.1:0-25498 GCA_041172285.1 Pseudomonadota bacterium | reverse complement strand
GAGTCAGTATGAGTTTAGATCTTTTAAAAGGCCTTGGTGTAAAAATACCTTACAAAGCCAAATACGATAATTTTATTGGCGGCAAATGGGTTGCGCCAGTTAAGGGTGAATACTTTGATGTCATTACGCCTATCACTGGCAAAGCCTATACCAAAGCGGCTCGCTCCAGCGCAGAAGACATTGAATTAGCATTAGATGCCGCGCATGCCGCAGCAGACAAATGGGCAAAAACCGCCCCAAGCGAACGCGCCAACTTAATGCTCAAAATTGCGGATCGCCTTGAAGCCAACCTTGAGTTATTGGCCACCGCAGAAACCGTAGACAACGGCAAACCCATACGCGAAACAGTGAATGCCGACATTCCATTGGCCATCGATCATTTCCGCTACTTCGCCGGCTGCATGCGCGCACAAGAAGGCAGCTTGAGTGAAATTGATGACAGCATGGTGGCTTACCACTTCCATGAGCCCATAGGCGTGGTCGGTCAAATTATTCCTTGGAACTTCCCTATTCTAATGGCGGCATGGAAGTTAGCGCCAGCCGTGGTTGCCGGTAACTGCGTGGTATTAAAACCAGCAGAATTCACGCCCATCAGCATCTTAATTTTAATGGAAACCATCGCTGACATCTTGCCACCAGGCGTGATCAACATCGTTAACGGTTATGGCCGCGATGTAGGTGCCCCACTAGCTAACAGCCGTCGTATCGGTAAAATTGCCTTTACCGGTTCAACCGGTACCGGTCGTGTGATTGCGCAAGCAGCGGCATCCAACTTAATTCCGGCTACATTGGAATTGGGCGGCAAATCCCCTAACGTGTTCTTTGAAGACATAGCCGACGCAGACGACGACTTCTTTGATAAAGCCGTTGAAGGTTTGGTGCTATTTGCCTTTAACCAAGGTGAAGTGTGTACCTGCCCATCTCGCGCATTGATACAAGAATCCATCTACGACAAATTCATGGAACGCGTATTACCACGCGTCGCAGCAATCAAACAAGGCAACCCATTGGATCCAAACACCATGATAGGTGCGCAAGCCTCACAAGACCAATTAAACAAAATCATGTCTTACATGGACATTGGTAAGCAAGAAGGCGCGAAATTATTAATTGGTGGCGAACGCAACATGTTAACTGGCGCATTGGCTGACGGTTATTACGTTCAACCTACTTTGCTTAAAGGCCACAACAAAATGCGCGTGTTCCAAGAAGAAATTTTTGGCCCAGTGCTAGCCGTAACCACCTTTAAAGACGAAGCGGATGCTTTAGCGATTGCCAACGACACCATATTCGGCCTAGGTTCAGGCGTATGGACACGCGATGGAAGCCGTGCTTACCGCATGGGCCGTGGCATCAAAGCCGGTCGCGTTTGGACCAATTGCTACCACGCCTACCCTGCCCACGCTGCATTCGGTGGTTACAAAGAGTCCGGCATAGGTCGTGAAACACACAAAATGATGCTAGACCATTACCAACAAACCAAAAACTTATTGGTAAGCTACAGCCCGAAAAAACTAGGTTTCTTCTAATTTTTGGGAAAACAGCTTAGGCTTGTTTTGAAATTTAAACGGGCTTAGAATCAAGAGGCGGATCAATTCCGCCTCTTTTTTTTGCCTTGATATTGCCATTAACTTTAATACGGAATTCATTATGCCGACAGCTCGCGTATCCGCCACCCCGTCCGCCATAGGGCTAATACATAAACTCACCGCCGAACACGGCCCCATCCTATTTTTCCAATCGGGTGGATGCTGCGAAGGCAGCGTGCCATTGTGCATGCCGGTTCACGAATTCAAGCCCAGTCCATCTGACGTAGTGGTTGGAGAAATTGAAGGAGCGGTTTTTTACATGGGCCACAACCACTTCCAGTTCTCAGAAAACACCCACACCATCGTCGACGCCTTACCCGGTTCCAGCGGTTCGTTTTCATTGGATTGCGGCAGTGGCTTAGCGTTTATTACACGCGGGCGCTTATACAATGACGAAGAACTAAAAGACTTAGCGCCGGTGCACACTTATGGCTATTAAGCCTTAACCCCATCCCAGGTTTAATCCAAATCGCGTGATGCAATGAAGTAACTGTCATCAAACAAGACTGGCTCAGCCACAGCGTAACCTTGGGCATAATCGATGCCTATTGCCTTCACCATAGCCAAGCTTGCCTCGTCCTCGACAAATTCAGCTATGGTGGCCAAACCCATCATCTGCCCGACATGATTAATCGATTCCACCATGGCTTTATCTATGGCATTACTGGCTATGCCTTTGATAAACAAGCCGTCTATTTTCAAGAAGTCCACCTGCAAATTCTTTAGGTATGCAAACGACGCCAAGCCACTGCCAAAATCGTCTAAAGAAAACCGGCAGCCCATCTCGCGTAGGGTTTCTAGAAACTGCCTTGAACGGTCTAAATTGGCGATGACAGCCGTTTCAGTGATTTCAAAACACAATTGGCGCGGGTTCACTTTATAGCGATTAATTTCGGCTACCACGTAAGCCAAAAAGGCTGCATCCGACAAGCTGAGACCGGATAAATTGATTGCGCAAAGCGTTTTAAAATGCGGGCCTTTGGCAACCATAATCCTTAAGGCTTCCGACACCACCCAACGGTCTACCTTGGGCATTAAATGGTAACGCTCCGCCACCGGTAAAAAATAGGATGGCGGATAGAGCACGCCATCCACGCCACGCAAGCGAATTAGCAATTCCAAATGCGGCTCGCCATTGGGCTTTAAACTTTTTAGCGCTTGCGCGTACAAAACAAACTGATGCTGCTCTAAAGCCAAATGGATGCGTGACACCCATGCTAACTGATTGTTGTGTTGGTGGATTTGCTCATCGTCGGCACGGAATACCTGTATGCGATTGCCCCCTTGTTCTTTTGCGGTATAGCAAGCGGCATCGGCGGCGGCTAAAACTTCGCCCAAGGTGGCACTGTGTGTGGGCGCAATTTCTGCCAAGCCTATGCTGGCGCCTACTTTAAAAACCTTATCATCGAAACTGAATCGGTATTCAGACACCGTGCTGAGTATGTCAGTTACGATTTGTTGCGCCTTGGCTAGGTCACACCCAACCAGCAGCAAGGCAAATTCATCGCCGCCTAAACGCGCCAAAGCGTCGGATGAACGCACCTTAGTTTTGAGCTGGCCGGCTAGTTGCTGCAAGAGCATGTCGCCAGCCAGATGCCCGCAACTGTCATTGACCAACTTAAACTGATCCAAGTCCAAGTAGGCAATGCAATGCTTAGTGCGCCCAGTTTGATGAACTTCGTCTATAGCCAGCTGCACCTTTTGATCGAATTCGTAACGGTTCATGAGCCCGGTCAAGGCATCGTGTTTGGCTTGAAAAGTTAACTGGTTGGATAAATTGCGCAGCAAAGTGACGTCATGCAGCACCGTCACGATGCCAAAGGTTTGGCCATCTCTATCATAGAGCGGTGAAGCGGATTTACGAATGACAAAGGCCAAGCCATCGGCACGAAGCAAGCTAACCTCGTCCAAGGGACTGTATGGATCGGTCAGCCAAGCACTGGCGACATCGGCTTGCTTGTCTTCGGTTTTTAAGTGAAACAAAGCATCCAGGCGCTTATCGCTTACTTGATTAAACTCAATGCCACACAATCGTTCCGCCACGGCATTCATGGACAACACCTGCCCTTGTTTATTGCTGGTGATCACGGCATCGGCTATGCTTTCCAAGGTCAATTGCGCCCGGTCTTTTTCTAACTGCAAGGCATATTGAGCCTCTTCCAAACTAGTCAACATGCTATTGATACCATGCGCCAAGCCGGTCAACTCGTCCTTGCCGCTTAGGTTTTTAACACGGCTAGTTCTGTCACCCGCATCCGCCACTCTGGCCACATCAGCAGAAAGCCGCTCCAACCTCAACAAAAACACGGCATCAAACAACCAGACCAATAGCACCATGAGCAAGGCGCTAATCAATGCCGCTAGCAGCAAACTGTTGAATTTAAAACCACTGAATTTGAAATCGTTTAAGCCCATCCAATCAGGCTTAAGCAAACATAGCGCCAGCATGGCCCACATCATGAGCATGGCCAAAACCACCACCAAGAGCAGCTTCAGGCGCAATCCAATTCGATTTTTTTCTAAACTAGGCTCAGGTGACATAGCCACACTATAGCATTTTCATTGCAACTGGGATTTTTGCAAGCAGAGGCTATAATGGGCAAATGGGTAAAAAATTAGCACTAGAACGCATTATTCACAATCAAGGCTTTGGTGCCCGAAAATTATGCCGGCTCATGATATGGAATCAGGAAGTCACGGTAAATGGTCAAGTTTGCGATGACCCCGATGCAGAATTTGATTTAGAACAATTGCAATACACGGTTAAAGGCGAAGCTTGGGATTACCGCGAGCAATCCTATTTAATGATGCATAAACCCAGCCATTACGAATGCTCGCACAAGACCCAACACCACCCCACTATATACAGCTTGCTACCGCAACCTCTAGTGGTGCGTGACGTGCAATGCATAGGTCGACTGGATGAAGACACCACCGGCTTAATCCTCATTTCCGATGACGGGCAATTCATCCACCGCATGAGCTCACCCAAACACAAGGTGCCAAAAGTCTACGAGGTTACTTGCAAGCACCCAGTCAGCGATGCGCAGATATCGCATCTTTGCCAAGGCGTGCAATTGATAGATGAAGACGCACCCATAGCCGCATTAAGTTGCACCCGCATCAACGAGCACGTGCTGCACATGACCTTAGCCGAAGGCAAATACCATCAAGTAAAACGCATGGTGGCGGCCATTAGCAACCGTGTTGAAGCCCTGAAACGCATCCAAATTGGCGAGCTGGTATTGCCTGCGGATTTAGCGCCAGGCCAATGGCGCTGGTTAAGCGAGAACGACATGAAACATTTAGGAGCCCTACCCACATGACAAACAAAAAAATTAGCCTAAAGTGGCTGCTCTGGGCAATGGCTTTAATGCTGAGCGCCTGCATGGGCGTGCCAGACAAAGTGAAAGTGGTGGACAGCGTGGATGCCAGACAATACTTGGGCACCTGGTATGAAATTGCCCGATTGGACCATTCATTCGAGCGGGATTTGGATTACGTCACGGCCAACTACAGCCTGCGTGATGATGGCGGCATTAAAGTGACCAACCGCGGCTTTAATAGCAAGACGAAAACCTGGCAAGAAGCGGTAGGCAAAGCTTATTTTATTGACCCCATCAATGCCGACAAAACCAACACCGGCAAACTCAAGGTGTCATTCTTTGGGCCATTCTATGGCGCTTACAACATCATGGTTTTGGATAAACCCTATTACAACTACGCCATGGTGTGCGGACCGGATAAATCCTATTTATGGATATTGTCGCGCACCCCGCAACTTACCTACCCCATCAAACAACACTTAATCGCTCAAGCCCAAGAAATGGGCTTCGCCACCGAGCAGTTAATTCACGTCAAACAGTCCAGCGAAATCATCCAATACAAAGCCGGTCCGCACGTTAAATAGGGTCTATTTTAGCGGACTCAATTGGTAGCCGGCTGCACGCAGGCGTGCAAGCAACCCGCCTTGGCCGGCCAAATGCGAGGCCCCTACTGCCACAAAGACTTTTTGTTGTTTAGCCTCGTCCATAATGCGTTGCGCCATGATCACGTTTCTATCGTCCACCAACTTGGTGCGCATCTTGTCCCACAGTGCTTTAGGCAGCATGTTGCCGGTTATTTTATCGTCCAAGGCAGCGATGGCCTCGCTGTCCCCTGCTAAATACGCTTGCACCAAGGAAGCAAAGCCTTGCTCTTTCTCGGCTGCACTGCGTTTCAACACCGCGCGCAACATGATCAGCTGCTCGTCCAGGCTAAAGCTATCCATGATGCCAAAATGCTCTTGCGTGTCTTCTATGCCTATGATTTGTTTGCCAACGTCTTCGGCTTGCGTCATCAGTAAGTTGTCTTGAGCAAACGGCGTCAATGGTCTAGGCGAATCGAACACCACGGCCAATAACCAAGGTTTCATGTGCAAAGCCGCATCGCGGTGCATGACGTGAAATTCTGCCAGCGCATACACTTGCTCTAACTCTGGCTCAGTGAGCATGCTGCGTAAATCCCCCTCGGCCATCATGAACACCCCTGGGTTATTGGGTGACAAGGTTTCCATCATAAACGCATCGGATGCCTTGATTGCTTGCGACACCGATGGCGCAAAATTGGTCACGCGATTGTCGTCGGTGTGTATGGTGCCAAATAGGTATATGTCTTTAGAGAGTTTGGACTCGGCTTTCCAAAACAAACCGGTTTCGGCACTCGCGGAATTGAACGCCGCCAATAAGCATAGGCTTAACAGCAGAGCGCTAAGTGATTTTATGAGATTAGATGGCATGTATGACCTTTAAGCAAAGTAAGCGTAGCAGCAAATAAACGCCAATTTCATCCTAGGAGTATTTGCGTTTGTTCTCGGACACGCGCCTGGGTCGAATAGTTCGCTCTAATGGCTGACCACGGACCGTGGTGGTGGGCTTACCCGACAGCGGTTGCCAGGCGGGGATTAAATGCTGTTTGCTATTGCCGATTAAATCGGCTCTGCCCATTTTCTGCAAGGCCTCGCGCAACATGGGCCAATTATTTGGATCGTGATAACGAATAAAAGCCTTATGCAATTTACGCACGTTGCCGGCCTTAGGGATGGCCACCTGTTCTGACTCGGCCGTTACCTTACGAAGTGGATTTTTACCCGAGTGGTACATGGCGGTGGCCATGGCCATAGGCGTTGGGGTAAAGGTTTGCACTTGGTCTAATTTGAAGTCGTATTTCTTTAACCACAGCGCCAAATTCAACATGTCTTGATCAGTGGTGCCTGGGTGGGCAGCAATAAAATAAGGGATTAAATATTGCTTTTTACCCGCTTCCAGACTGAATTTCTCAAACATGGCTTTGAATTCGTCGTAGGCCTCCATACCGGGCTTCATCATCTTGCTTAATACGTTTTCTTCCGAATGCTCGGGGGCAATTTTCAAGTAGCCACCGACGTGATGTTGCACCAACTCTTTCACATACTCAGGCGACTTCACCGCCAAGTCATAGCGCACGCCACTGCCTATCAGTATTTTCTTCACGCCTTTAATGGCACGGGCTTTACGGTATAACTGAATTAAGGCGGAGTGGTCGGTATTCAAGTTTTCACATATGCCGGGGTAGACACAGCTTAGTTTGCGGCATGCGTTTTCGATGGCTTCGCTCTTGCAAGCAATGCGGTACATATTGGCGGTCGGCCCACCCAGATCGGATATGACCCCGGTAAAACCAGGCACCTTGTCGCGTATCTCTTCCACTTCTTTCAAGATGCTTGCTTCACTGCGGCTTTGGATAATCCGTCCTTCGTGTTCGGTAATGCTGCAAAACGTACAACCGCCAAAACAACCGCGCATGATGTTGACGCTAAAACGTATCATTTCCCAGGCAGGAATTTTTGCATCGCCATAAGCCGGATGCGGCTTACGCGCGTAAGGCATGTCGTAGACGTAATCCATCTCTTTGGTGGTCAATGGAATTGGCGGTGGGTTTAACCACACCTCTCGGTCACCGTGTTTTTGCACCAAGGCCCGTGCGTTACCCGGGTTGGCTTCCAAGTGCAACACGCGGGAGGCATGCGCGTACAAAACCGGGTCTTGGGCTACCGCCTCGAAGGCTGGCAAACGCACCACTTGCTTGGCGCGGTCGGCTTTGGGTTTACGCACCAAGGAAATGGCTTTCGTGCCTTCGGGCAAAGCGGCTTGCTCGGGCTTAGCCTCTGTTGCACAACTGGCGTCGGCTTTACCCATTTTCATTTCGTAAGGGTCAACCGGCTTATCAATCACCCCGGGGCGGTCTAATTGCGTACTGGCGATTTCACTCCAACCTTCGGGGATCGTTTTACGCAAAAAAGCCGTGCCGCGTATGTCTTGAATATCGGCGATTTTTTCGCCTTTGGCAATTCGGTGGCTTAATTCTATTAAAGCCCGCTCAGCATTGCCGTACAACAAAATATCGGCCTTGGAATCGAGCAAAATACTCCGGCGTACTTTATCACTCCAATAATCGTAATGGGCTATGCGGCGCAAGCTAGCCTCTATGCTGCCTATCACCAACGGCACATCGACATAGGCTTCACGGCAACGCTGACTGTAAACCAATACCGCGCGATCGGGCCGTTTATTTGGCGCCGCATGGGGCGTGTAGGCATCGTCACTGCGTATTTTTCTATCCGCGGTATAGCGGTTCACCATGCTGTCCATATTGCCGGCGGTGATACCGAAATACAAATTGGGCTTACCCAAGACTTTAAATGCCTCAGCGTTTTGCCAATCGGGCTGAGCAATGATGCCTACCCGAAACCCTTGGGCTTCCAATAGACGGCCGACTAAAGCCGAGCCAAAGCTGGGGTGATCTATGTAGCAATCGCCACTGACCAAAATGATGTCACAACTGTCCCAACCAAGCGCATCCATTTCCGCACGTGACATCGGCAGCATAGGGGCCGAACCAAAGCGCTTTGCCCAATAAGGACGGTAGCTTTGTATGGGCTTAGCAAGTAAGTTGGTGTAGTGTTCCAAGGTATATGTGTCAAACTATAAAGAACGCGCATTTTACGCGCTAATGGCATGATTAAGAAGATTTTTTTATAAAAATTTTACGATAATTAACCCTGCTTATAACAAGTCTACCCCGAATGGCTTCAAGCACATGGCGATCAAGAAAAAAATCAATACCGTGATAAGCACGCAAGCCGACAAGCTCAGCACAAACCCCCATTTACTTAATAGGTAGGGGAACATCAAAAACATAGGCAAGGTCGGCAACACATACCAAAACGTGTAGTAAGCGTGATTGGCAATTTTACTCGTAGGCTGCCCTTCGATGTGCAGCCATATCAGTGCAAGCACCGTCACTAGTGGCAACGCTGCTATCAAGCCGCCTAATTTATCACTGCGTTTAGCCAACTCCGACACCAACACAACTAGGCCAGCCGTAATGAAGTATTTGATGATTAGATAGTGCATGCTTTACCTTTCGCTTAGGGCTTGAATTGTTTAAGATTGGTTCCGTGCTTAATTCTTCATTCTACCCTTAAGTTAAGGCCGGTTATGGCGAACGCCTATTATCAATTGCCCAGCGGTCGGGTCGCCTGTGTAGACGGCGAAACGGATTTTCCGCCCAACCACCTTGCCCTAAACGAGCCTAACGGTTTATTGGCCATAGGTGGCGACCTCAGCCTTGGGCGACTATTAAGTGCCTATCGCGCTGGTATTTTTCCATGGTTCAACACGGGCGAACCAATACTATGGTGGAGCCCTAGCCCACGCATGGTGTTGTTCCCTGATGAATTAAAGCTAAGCCAATCGCTTAAAAAAACCTTAAAAAAAGAGCGGTTTGAAGTGCGCTTTAACACCTCCTTTCGCGCAGTCATCCGCGCCTGCAGTGAAGTTAAACGCACCGAACAAAATGGCACTTGGATCAGCGCCAACATGGTAGACGCCTACTGTGCATTGTTTGATGCCGGGCACGCCGTATGCGCGGAGAGTTGGCAAAACGAGCAGTTGGTCGGCGGCTGTTACGGGGTTAAAATTGACGGGGTCTTTTACGGTGAAAGCATGTTTCACCGTGTCAGCGACGCGTCCAAAGTGGCGTTTGTTCATCTGGTGCATCATTTAAAAAACCATGGGGTTGAGATGATAGACTGCCAAATGAACACGCCGCTCTTAAGCAGTTTTGGCGCCCGTGAAATAAGCCGTGACCAATTCAACATGCAACTCGCCCAAATCACAACCTAGCCTTTTTGAGTCAGTCACCATGAACATAGACAGTCCAGCCACGGCACAAACGCTACACTTTTACCTAAGCAGTAGCTACGCTTGTGGCTACTTGGCGAATAAACAAGCAATCAGTCTGATTGCCGCATCGCCGCATTTGATTGATACCCCGATATACAGCAATTTAGTGCAGCAAGGCTTTAGGCGTAGCGGTCTATTTGTTTATAAACCGCATTGCGAAAACTGCCAAGCCTGCGTCCCGGTACGCCTGCCCATAAGAGACTTTACAGCCAGTCGCAGTCAAAAACGCGCCTTCAAGCAACATCAAACACTGAGCGCCAAGGTGCTGGATGCCGATTTTTACCTAGAGCACTTCGACCTGTATGCTAAATACCAGCAAGCAAGGCATGCGAAACAAAGCTCGGATCAGGACAATGAAATCGAGACCGATGACGCTGAACAATACCGGCTTTTTTTATGCAGAAGCACCGTCAATACCGTGATGGTGGAATTCAGAGCAGGCGATGAATTAAAGATGGTCAGCGTCATTGATCTGCTCAGTGACGGGCTTTCTGCGGTTTATACTTTTTATGACCCAAGTGATAAAAAAGCCAGTTTCGGCACCTACAACATACTCTGGCAAATTGCCTGGGCAGAATCTTTGCATCTCCCCTATCTCTATTTAGGCTACTGGATTAAAGACAGCCAAAAAATGGCTTACAAACAAAACTTTCAGCCTTTGGAAAAGCGCATTAACGGGGAATGGCGCGAGGATTCGGCTGCAAAAAAATAGCCGCCGCCAGCTCTGCCTAATTGTAAGAATGTTACAATCGGCTTATCTAAAAACATTGAGCACTATTCTTTGAAAAAAATTGTCATTTTTGGCGTGGGCTTGATAGGCGGCTCGGTTGCCTTAGCATTAAAAAAAGCCCAAACTAAGCCTGGCTCAACGCAAATCATAGGGCTAGGCCGCAATCCTGCCAGCCTGACCAGCGCATTGCAACTAGGCGTTATCGACCAAGGCCTAGACATTGAGCAAGCCGATTTGCAAGCCGCCCTTGCCGACGCCGACGTCATTTTGATTGCCGCTCCGGTTGCACAAACCAGCGGCATATTAGCCCGCATTAAGCCCCATCTGAATCCGCACACTGTCATTACCGATGCCGGCAGCACTAAAAGCGACGTCTTAGCCTGCGCCCAAACGATACTAGCCGAGCAATTTAAACAATTTGTCGGGGGCCACCCTATCGCTGGCGCCGAAAAAAGTGGCGTGACCGCCGCCAGAGCGGATTTGTTTGTGGGAAAAAATGTGGTGTTAACGCCTACCGCGAACACGCAAGCAGACGCTTTAGCGCGAGTCAGCGAATTTTGGCAAGCTTGCGGCGCCAAGGTAAGCAGCATGCCAGCCCAAGCCCATGACGAAATTTTTGCCTGCGTCAGCCACTTGCCTCACCTACTGGCTTTTGCCTTGGTTGACGAGCTAGCCGCCAGACCAAATGCAGCCGAATTATTTGGCTTTGCCGCCAGTGGCTTTAGGGATTTCACGCGCATAGCCGGTAGCCACCCTGAAATGTGGCGCGACATTAGTCTTGCCAACAAAGACGCTTTACTCAAAGAATTGGCCGCCTACCAAGACGAACTAGCAAGATTAAAAACTTTGCTGCAAAATCAAGACGGCGCTGGGCTTGAAGCCTTATTTAGCCGCGCCAGCTTGGCCAGAAACGCCTGGTCAGACGGCAAACTCTAGTCGTCAGCGTTACATTAAAGAATAGCCATGGAACAACTTAACCTCACCCCTGCCAGTCATGCCGATGGTCGCATCACCCTACCTGGCTCTAAAAGCATATCCAATCGCACCTTGCTGCTCGCTGCTTTAGCCAGTGGCAATACCGACATTCGCGATGTATTGGCTTCCGATGACACGGCGCGCATGCTGGAATCGCTCTCTAAGCTTGGGGTTAAATTAGAGCAGATTGGCGAGCATGATTGGCGGGTGCATGGCTGCGCCGGCAACGTTCACAATAAGCAGGCAGATTTGTTTTTAGGCAATGCCGGCACGGCTTTTAGGCCACTAACGGCTGCGCTGGCCTTTTCTAATGGTGACTACCAATTGTCTGGCGTCGCACGCATGCACGAGCGACCGATAGGCGATTTAGTCGACGCCTTAAAGCAAGCCGGTGCCAACATTAGCTACCTTGGGCAGCCCGGATTTCCCCCCTTAAAAATAGCCCCCGCCCAAGCGAATTTAAGTTTGCCAATTAAGATACGCGGTGACGTGTCCAGTCAGTTCTTGACCGCCTTGCTCATGGCCTTGCCATTGAGTAAACAGCAAGCCAGCATAGACGTGGTGGGCGAGCTCATATCCAAACCTTACATTGAAATCACCCTGAATTTAATGGCTAAATTTGGCGTGCAGGTTCAGCGTGATGGTTGGCAACGCTTTAGCATTGCGGCGAACAGCGTTTATACCAGCCCGGGTCAATTATGCGTTGAAGGCGACGCCTCTAGTGCCTCCTATTTTCTTGCGGCTGGCGTCATAGCCGGCTCAGTGACGGTCGATGGCATAGGGCAACACAGCATACAAGGGGACGTGCGCTTTGCCGAGGCCCTTAGCTTAATGGGCGGCGAAATCAGCTACGGTGAAAATCACATTACCGCTAAAAAAGCCAATAGAATCAAAGCCATTGATTTGGATTGCAACCACATACCGGATGCCGCCATGACCTTGGCCATCTTGGCCTTGTTTGCTGACGGCACCAGCACTCTTAGAAACATCGCCAGTTGGCGAGTCAAGGAAACCGACAGGCTGACGGCCATGGCCACCGAACTGCGTAAAGTAGGCGCCTCGGTTGTAGAGGGCAGCGACTACCTGCAAATTACCCCGCCGACTGCTATTAAGGCCAATGCAGTCATAGACACATACGATGACCATCGCATGGCGATGTGCTTTTCATTGGTGTCTTTGGCTGGCGTGCCGATTACCATCAATGACCCGGCCTGCGTCAACAAAACCTTCCCAGATTACTTCGCTTATTTTGCCAAGATAGCACGATGAACAAGCTCATCCCAGTCATTGCCATAGACGGGCCGTCTGCTTCGGGCAAGGGCACCGTGGCCCAGCGGGTGGCGACGCAGTTGGGTTTCCACTATTTGGATTCCGGGGCCTTATACCGGATTGTGGCGCTGGCCTCGCAACAAGCTGGTATCGCATGGTCGGACGCTGAAGCGGTCGCCACGTGCTCGAAGCAACTCAGCCTGCGCTTTGAAAATGAGCAAGTATGGCTTAATGGTCAGGATGTCTCCGAGGCCATACGCAGCGAGGCCATGGGCAAAGGCGCCTCGCAGGTGGCCGTGCATCATGCCTTACGGCACGTGTTAAGCAGTGTGCAACACGATTTCCGGCAAGCGCCAGGTTTGGTGGCTGACGGACGCGACATGGGCACGGTTATTTTTCCCGATGCCGTTTTGAAAATATTCCTCACCGCCAGCACCGAAGTCCGTGCGCAAAGGCGTTATCAACAATTATTAGCTAAACAACAAGCGGCTGATTACCAAGCCATACTGCAAGATCTGTTGGAGCGCGATGCCCGAGATAAAAATCGCGCCAGCGCGCCCTTGCTTATGGCTGAGGATGCGATATTGCTTGAAACCGACCATTTGAGCATAGTGGACGCGGTGCAGCAGGTGTTAGAAAATTATCAACGTTTTATACAATTTTCCGCATAAAAGCTGTAAATAGTCTTTTATTTTTCAATGTTTTAGTTATAATCACATTCTTTCAAATTTTGTGAATTTTTTTTCGTCTGCGCATTACACTAATACGCAGTTTTATTAATTACCCCACTGCTAGGTGGGATTACTTTTAGGTACTTTTATTTAATGGCTTCTACTTCTAAATCCACCCCTTCTTCAATGGAATCATTTGCAGCGCTTTTTGAAGAAAGCTTAATCCATCAAGAAATGCGCTCCGGTGAAGTAATCACCGCCGAGGTTATCTCTGTTGATAGCGACCACGTTATTGTTAATGCTGGTCTAAAATCAGAAAGCGTGATCGCTGCTTCTGAATTCCACAATGCACAAGGCGAGCTTGAAGTTAAAGTCGGCGACTTTGTTAAAGTATTGATCGAAAAATTGGAAGACGGTTTTGGTTCTACCTTACTGTCACGCGAAAAAGCAAAACGCATGGAAACATGGTTAGACTTAGAAGATGCCATGAACGAAGGTCGCATCATTAAAGGTTTTGTCAGCGGTAAAGTTAAAGGTGGTTTACGTGTTTCTGTTAATGGCATCATGGCTTTCCTACCAGGTTCATTGGTAGACGTGCGTCCTGTTAAAGACACCACCCCTTTTGAAAATAAAGAGTGCGATTTAAAAGTTATTAAAATTGACCGCAAACGTAACAACATCGTTGTTTCTCGTCGCGCCGTAATGGAAGTCAGTGCTGGCGCAGACCGTGAAGCCTTAATGGGTTCATTGGCAGAAGGTTCAGTGGTTAAAGGTATCGTTAAAAACATCACCGACTACGGTGCATTCGTAGATTTAGGTGGCATTGATGGCTTGCTACACATTACAGACTTGGCATGGCGTCGTGTAAAACACCCATCAGAAGTATTAACGGTAGGTGAAGAAGTGGAAGCGAAAATCTTGAAATTTGATCAAGAGAAAAACCGCGTTTCACTAGGCATCAAACAATTGGGTGACGATCCATGGATCGCTCTAACCCGTCGTTACCCAGTCAGCACACGCTTATTCGGCAAAGTGTCTAACTTGACTGATTACGGTGCGTTTGTTGAAATCGAACCGGGCATTGAAGGTTTGGTTCACGTGTCAGAAATGGACTGGACTAACAAAAACATCCACCCAGGCAAATTGGCTCAACTAGGTGATGAAGTAGAAGTCATGATCCTTGAAATAGACGAAGCACGTCGTCGTCTATCATTGGGCATGAAACAATGCCAAGCCAACCCTTGGGATGATTTCTCTGCCACTCACGCTAAAGGCGACAAAGTATCAGGTCAAATCAAATCCATCACCGACTTCGGTGTGTTCATAGGCTTGCCAGGTGGCATAGACGGTTTAGTGCACTTGTCTGACTTATCATGGACACAAACTGGCGAGGAAGCCATCCGCAACTTCAAAAAAGGTGACGAATTGCAAGCTGTCATTTTGGCCATAGACGTTGAGAAAGAGCGCATTTCATTAGGCGTTAAACAATTGGTTGCTGATCCATCTGGCGCAACCAGCAGCACCGACGATAAATCCGAAGCCAAACCTAAAGCTAAATCTGCCAAAACCAAAGACACGGCAGCCAAAGTGGCAGATGACGGCGCCTCTGCAGGTACAACTAACCTTGGTGCTTTATTAAAAGCTAAACTAGATAGCAAGAAATAAGTGTAATTAGTGACAAGATAAAGGCAATAAGCATGACCAAATCTGAACTAATTACGCTGCTTGCGGAGCGCTTTCCGCAATTGGTAGTAAAAGACGCGGAGCTGTCAGTCAAAGCTATCTTAGATGCGATGACGGACAACCTAGCGGCTGGCGAGCGCATCGAAATTCGTGGTTTTGGTAGTTTTAGTTTGAACTACCGTCCGCCGCGCTTGGGTCGCAACCCAAAAACCGGTAGCAAAGTGCAAGTGCCAGAAAAGCACGTACCGCACTTTAAAGCAGGCAAGGAATTGCGTGAGCGCGTCGATTTAACGTAAGTTAGTTACGGCTTGCTAGCCCTAGCAAAGCAATAAAAAACGGCAGCCGATGGCTGCCGTTTTTTATTGCGCCTGCCATTAAGCGCTTACTGGATTTTAAATTTAAGTTAAAATGCCATGCATATGAACCACACATCCCCTCTAGCCTATTGCAGAAGGATCAACCATGGAATTTGAATTCTGGTGGTTGCTGGTCTTACCGCTTTTCTTTAGCCTAGGCTGGCTGGCCGCTAGAGTCGATTTGAAGCAATTGCTGGCCGAATCAACCGCCCTACCGGCTGCCTATTTCAAAGGCTTAAACTTTCTGATTACCAACCAACAAGACAAAGCCATAGAGGCATTCAGCGAAGCTGTGCAAGCCAATACCGAATCCTTGGAACTGCATTTCGCCCTAGGCAGCTTATTTAGAAAGCGTGGCGAAGTGGATAGAGCCATCCACCTGCATCTGCATTTGCTGGAAAAAAAGGCCCTAGAGCCGCAACAAAAATTAGCCGTCACCGCCGAGTTGGCGCAAGACTATTTAAAAGCCGGCTTGCTCGATCGTGCAGAAGAATTATTTGAGTCACTGGACGACAACCGCTACCGGCAACCTGCCCTGCGCGCCTTGCTCGAAATCTACGTACGCGAACGCGAATGGCTCAGGGCGATTAATGCCGCCACGGAATTAGAACGATTATCTGGCGTGCCATTCCGCGTTGAAGTAGCGCACTACCACTGCGAACTGGCCGTGCAATTCCAATTAGCCAACGACTTAACGGCAGCCCAATCCTCTCTGGAAGACGCCCTGCAAGCCAACAAAAACTGCGTGCGGGCTAACGTCTTATTGGGGGACATGTTAGTTGACGATCAAGCCCATAAAGCCGCGATTGCCACCTGGAAGCGCATTGAGTATCAAAAGCCAGAATACCTAGGCTTAATCGCACCTAAGCTATTGCATAGCTTCCAAAGCCTTGGCCAAACAAAAGAAGGCTTAAGCTTGCTACAAGGTTATTTACAGACTTACCAACTGCCGTCGATGTTAAAAGTTTTGTTTGATGCCACCCTAGCAGAACAGGGCGCGGAACAGGCCGCTAAACTTGCCCGCAATGAGTTAATAAAAAAACCCAGCTTAAGTACCCTAGACCAATTATTGCAAGCAAGGGCCATGTTAGAGGACAGCAAGACGCAAAAATCCCAAGACACGCAACTTATGCAACAAGCGGTGCGCCATGCAATTGGCAACCGAACCACCTACCACTGCGAGCAATGTGGCTTCAAAGCTAAGTACCACCATTGGCAATGCCCAGCCTGCAATGCATGGGAATCCTTGCCCGCTGAACCGACCAACGTTTAAAGCCAAATAACATGACCAGTACTCAGAACACCCAAACCAAGCGTGACCCTAAAATCATCGTGGCCCTTGATTACGCCGATGCCGACATTGCAATCAGGTTAGTGCGTCAGTTAGATCCAAGCATATGCCGCCTTAAAGTCGGCAAGGAGTTATTTACGGCAGCGGGTCCGCAGTTTGTTGAACAATTGGCTAAGCTCAACTTCGGCGTATTTTTAGACCTAAAATTTCATGATATTCCCAACACCGTCGCCAAAGCCTGCAGTGCCGCCAGCAAGCTAGGCGTTTGGATGCTAAACGTGCATGCCAGCGGCGGCCTAGAAATGATGCAAGCTGCACAAGCGGCCGTCAGCGAGCAAGCAAAACCGCCCATCCTCATTGCTGTCACGGTATTAACCAGCATGAACCAAGCTACCCTGAGTCAAATTGGCGTAGCGGCGGATTTACCTAACCACGTCTTGAACTTAGCCAAGCTCACCCAGCAAGCGGGACTAAACGGCGTGGTTTGCTCTGCTCAGGAGGCTGCTAAGTTGCGCGCCGCATTAGGCCAGGCATTTTGCTTGGTGACCCCAGGTATACGCCCAACCGGCGCCAGTCAAGACGATCAATCTCGTATCGTCACGCCAGCCCAAGCCTTACAAAATGGTGCCAGCTATTTAGTCATAGGCCGACCGATCACGCAAGCTGTCGACCCGCTCAAAGCGCTGATCGCCATCCACGCCGAATGCGCATAAAACCCAGCTAAGCAATTGAAATAACTAAAAAAACGGCTATTCCTCTTGGCATAAAAGCGTATTATGGGAGCTAGTCGGCTAGCTGTCAGCACGACTACGCAGCAGTCTAATCAGTCGGGAGTGCTTAAATGAAAACCTTCTTGATTCTCGTATTATGTTGCTTAGGCTTAGGCTTCTCCGCACAAGCCGCCGTCAACATCAACACGGCTAACCAAACTGAATTGGAAAGCCTGCCTGGCATAGGTCCGGTTAAAGCCAAAGCCATATTGGAATACCGCAAAAAGAACGGTGGCTTTAAAAGCGTAGACGAGCTAACCAGAGTCGATGGCATAGGCCCGGTTACCCTAAAAAATGCACGAAACAACATTGTGCTTGATGCCAGCGCGTTGACCAAGCCGACAGACGTTAGCGCCAATCAAAAAAGTCATGCAGATAGCAAGAAAGTACTGAAGCAGCTTGCGCCTGTAGCAACGCCAATTAAAACACCGATTCAGACAACACGGGCCAACAAGGCCATCGTTGTGCCAGCCAAAGCGATTGTTAGCCTTAAGCCAGCGAGTAAGGCAATCACTGCCGCACCCACTAAGCTCGCACCGGCCATAACAAGCCCCGTAAAGGTCAAAACCGGTAAGGTTAGACCTGGCAAATCAAAGCCTGGCCATGCAATGCCTAGCAATTCGAATCCCAGTAAGCAACCGGGCAGTAGCTCAAAACGCAGCGCAATCAAGCCATCGTCACAAAAAGCGACGACCAAGCAACCCTTAGCTTATTTAGCGATTGGGGCTTACTTTACCCGCATCCCCAATTGCGCCCCGGCATCAGGGCTAAGAATGAACGGACCGCCGCTCTCGTCACTGGCCGCCAACACCATGCCTTCGCTGAGGCCAAACTTCATTTTACGTGGCGCCAGATTGGCCACCATCAAAGTCAATCGGCCTATTAATTGCTCTGGGTCGTAAGCCGATTTAATGCCAGCAAACACCTGCCTAGGCTGAGCTTCGCCTATGTCTAAACTCAATCTGAGTAATTTTTCCGCGCCCTCAACGTGTTCAGCATGAATAATTTTAGCGATGCGCAAATCCACTTTGGTAAAGTCGTCTATGCTGATTTCCATGCCGCTGGTCGCAGCAGGCGCAACGCTGGCCTTTACTGGCGCTAACGCTGGGCTGGCAGCAAGGTTTTCTTTATTGGCTTCAGTCATGTCCAGTATCCATTTAGGGTCAATACGAGTAATTAAATGTTGGTAGCTTTGTATGCAATGCCCGGCTGCTAATTCTGTCGTCACACTGGCCCAACTTAGTGACGCTATATTGAGAAATTGCTCTACCTCGCCTGCCAATTTTGGCAAGACCGGTTTTAAGTAAAGGGTAAGCAAACGGAATAATTCCAACGCATCGGAACACACTTCTTGCAGGGCTTGCGTTTGATCCGCTTGCTTTGCCATCACCCAAGGGGCTTTTTCTGCGACGAAGCCGTTGGCACTGTCTGCCAGGCGCATGATTTCACGCAAGGCCTTACCGTATTCCCTGCTATCAAAAGCCTCGGCTATCATGGCCGCGCTGGATTTAAGTTCAGCCACCACCGGATTGTTGGCGGAGGGGCGTAATTGACCGTCGAATTGTTTATTAATAAAGCCGGCAGTGCGGCTGGCAATATTGATGTATTTGCCGACTAAATCGCTGTTTACCCTGGCCACGAAATCATCCAGACTTAAATCGATGTCTTCCATGCTGCTATTAAGTTTAGCGGCGTAATAATAACGCAAGTATTCCGGATTCTTAATGTGCTCTAGGTAACTGCGTGCAGTAATGAAGGTGCCGCGTGACTTACTCATTTTTTCACCATTCACGGTCAAGAAACCATGGGCAAAAATTTTCGTTGGTTTACGGTAACCGCTGTATTCCAACGTGGCCGGCCAAAACAGGGCATGAAAATACAGGATGTCTTTACCTATAAAATGGTACAACTCAGTCTTGGCATCTCTGGCCCAGTATTCGTCAAAATCCAAACCGGTGTCGGCGCAGAGCTTTTTAAAGCTGGCCATGTAGCCTATGGGCGCATCCAACCACACGTAAAAATACTTACCAGGCGCATCCGGGATTTCAAAACCAAAATACGGCGCATCACGCGATATATCCCAATCGTTTAAGCCATTTTCGAACCACTCCGCCATTTTATTGGCCGCTTCACCCTGCAAGGTGCCAGAGCGGGTCCATTCTTTTAAAAAATCAGCGCATTCCGATAATTTAAAAAAATAATGCTCGGTCTCTTTGCGCACCGGTGCAGCGCCGGACACTGCTGAATAGGCATTGATCAGCTCGGTGGGGTTGTAAGTCGCGCCGCACACTTCGCATGAATCACCGTATTGATCTTTGGCATGGCATTTAGGGCACTCGCCTTTAATAAAGCGATCCGGTAAAAACATGTTTTTAAGCGGGTCATAAAACTGCTCTATGACTTTGCTGGCTATTTTTCCTGCGCCTTTGAGTGCCAGGTAAATGCTCTGGGACAAGGCTTTGTTTTCTGGGGCATTGGTCGAGTAATAGTGATCGAAACCCACTAAAAATTCGGTGAAATCGGCGCTGTGTTGCTTGTGCACATCGGCTATTAAGGCTTCGGGCGTGATGCCCTCTTTTTCCGCTCGCAACATAATCGGCGTGCCATGCGTATCATCGGCACAAACGTAATGCACGGTATGCCCTTGCATTTTTTGAAAGCGTACCCAAATATCGGTTTGTATGTATTCAACCAAATGGCCTAGATGTATACTGCCATTGGCATAAGGCAGGGCTGAGGTAACGAGGATTTTGCGAGCTGAGTGTGCGGTGGCCATGAGATAAATGGATCTATTTAGCGAAAACGGTATTCTAGCAAATGCGGCCAGCTTAACCCAGCGTTGATTGCGCATTTTATGCGGCAGCCTGTTTAGTGCTGGCTTATCAAGCCATGCAAATATCACCCAAGCCCGCAGGACTATCGGTTAAAATACCTTATCATTTTACTCAAGTTTATTTTCAACTAAACAATTACAGGAATTGCACGCATGGCCGTCACCGAACTTCTCATCCAAAGCACCTTATCAGTCTGCATAGACCCAAATACCGGCAAGGATTTCATCAGTAGCAAATCAGCTAAAAATATCAAAATACATGGCAGCGAGGTCAGCTTGGACATCGTGCTTGGCTACCCTGCGAAATCGGTCATGGCCGAAGTGGAAAACTTGGTCAAGGAAACGCTGGCAGCCCTGCCTGGTGTGAGCAAAGTCACGGTCAATATTGGTAGCCGCATCGTCGCACACAAAGCCCAACAAGGCGTGACGCTATTACCCAATGTAAAAAACATCATCGCCGTGGCTTCCGGTAAAGGCGGGGTAGGCAAATCCACCACCTCCGTCAACTTAGCCTTAGCCTTGGCCGCTGAAGGCGCCACGGTGGGCCTGTTGGATGCCGATATTTATGGCCCTAGCCAACCGCATATGCTGGGCATCAGCGGCCGCCCAGAAAGCAGCGACGGCAAAACCATGGACCCCATGCAAGCGCATGGCATACAAGCCATGTCCATCGGCTTTCTGATCGACAACGACACGCCCATGGTATGGCGCGGTCCCATGGTAACGGGTGCACTGGAGCAATTGCTTCGTGACACCAAATGGCGCGATTTGGATTACCTAATCATCGATTTGCCACCGGGCACAGGCGACATACAATTAACACTGGCACAAAAAATACCGGTGACCGGCGCCATCATCGTCACCACCCCACAAGACATCGCCCTACTCGATGCGCGCAAAGGTTTAAAAATGTTCGAGAAAGTCAGCATCCCTATTTTGGGCATCGTCGAAAACATGAGCACCCACATTTGCTCACAATGCGGCTTTGAAGAACACATTTTTGGTGCCGGCGGTGGCGCCGCCATGTGCCAGGACTACCAGGTGGATTTATTGGGCAGCTTGCCCCTAGACATCAACATACGCCTGCAATCAGACGGTGGCAAACCTTCCGTGGTAGCCGACCCAAACGGGAAAATCGCAGCCATTTATAAAAAAGTAGCCCGCACTGCTGCGATTAAAATAGCCAACAGCAGTTTGGATCACAGTGCTAAATTTCCGAATATAGTTATTCAAAACAGCTAACTTAAAGGCGCGCGCCATGACAGCTAAACAACACCCGATTGCAGAAAAGCTATTGGGAGCAAGCTATGAGAACATGGATGCTCGCACCAAAAAAGTGGCACGGCATATTACCGAGCGCAAACACATATCAATCGCGCCGTCGCAAGCCTTAGACAGCAGCATCAGCACCGGTCAACGTGCGGCCGATGCGGTCGCTAAATTCGGTGGTTCATGGGCTTTCATTGGCTTATTCGCGGTCACGCTGGTGTGCTGGGTCGTGCTTAATTCGGTGATACTGGCTAACTACAATAATAGCTTTGACCCCTACCCGTATATTTTATTAAATTTATTTTTGTCCATGCTCGCTTCCATACAGGCACCCATTATTTTGATGTCACAAAACCGACAAGCAGAAAAAGACCGGCTCAATGCTGACCACGATTACGAGGTCAACCTTAAGGCCGAATTGGAAATCATGCTGTTGCATGAAAAGGTGGATTTGCTGCGTGAAGGCCAATGGTCAGAATTAATGGCCATACAAAAAGAACAACTGCGACTAATTAGCGTCTTGATGGAAAAAAATCAAGCCAAACTTACATCGTAAGCATACACCTCTACCCCATTCGCCGGCTGAATGAGGCTGGCAGGAATCGCCAAGCCACTTCGCCAGTCATTCACGGCTTGCTGCTTGCCAGCGCCGCTCACCATAAAAATCACGTGTTCGGCATGGCTTAATCTATTTTGACTAAGACTGATGCGCTCTGACGGCGGCTTAGGCGAATCGAATACCGGCACGGCATCGGCGCTGTTGTCTACTGCGTGACCAGGAAACAACGATGCCGTGTGGCCATCTTCACCTAGACCCAATAAAACCAGATCAAAACAACCTAGCCCATGCAATGTCTTAACGTAGGCCTTCGCGCCGTTAATTGGCCCTAATTCTGCGGGAATGGGATGGGACTGATCAATTGGGATGGCGACCTTATCAAGCAAGGCCTCTTGAACCATTAGGCTATTTCGTTCAGGATGGTCCGTTGGCAAGCAACGTTCGTCACCATGGTATACATGCCATTTGCTCCAATCCGTCTGCTTATCACACAACATCGTATAAACACCTTTTGGGGTATTGCCGCCAGCCAACACCAAGTCAAACCTTCCCTTTTTTAAGATGGCTTGGTTGGCCAGCTCAAGAATCGCATCGCAAACAGCCACTTGCAGTGCATGCATGCTATCAAATTGTTGCCAGCGAGTTGATGTGTTGGGTAATGGCATGGGGCATTCCAAAATAAAACAAGATTTTGACATTAAATGCCCCCTATTGCCATGCAATAAAAAAATTTTCCATCAAAACGCTGTATGAAAAAGGCTGCTTGCTTTATCATTATGAAAAAAATTATTAAGCATTTGATGCGCATGCTCAATAGCGTCAAAAGGCATGAGAATGTCACAATGCAGGCTTAATTACCCAGCCATTTAGCCCTAATAATTTAAAACATAAACGTCCTAGCTCTGACGGAGCTTAGTCTTCCTTGCGATATTTTTAAGGTTTACCATGGTAAAAAAAATCGATCCTTGCACACTGGTCCTATTTGGTGCCAGCGGCAACCTTTCCCGCGTCAAACTAATGCCAGGCTTATTTCGCCTGGATGCAGCAGGCCGCTTGCCGGAACACATGGCCATACTCTCTGTAGGTCGTGGTGAGGTAACACGAGAAGCATGGCAAGCTGACATCAAAAAGATGTTGGACAGCAAATTTAAAGACGGTTACGACAAAGCGGTATTTGATCGCTTTATTGCACGTAATCATTACCACGCGAATCCGCCTAGCGATGCGGATGCCTTCAAAAAAATGAAAGCGACCTTAAGTAACGAGCAAGTTTTCCCACAAAACCTAGCCTACTTTTTATCCGTACGGCCTACCGATTTTGCACCCATCGTTGAACAGCTTTCCGGCGTCGGATTACTCGACGAAAGCCAATACTGGCGTCGCGTTTTAATAGAAAAACCGTTTGGTACCAACCTGCCATCTGCGCAAGCGCTGCAGGCATCCATCACCAAGCATTTAAAAGAAAGTCAAATCTACCGCATAGACCATTACCTAGGTAAATCGGCGCTGCAGAATATTATGCTAACGCGCTTTGCCAACACCATGTTTGAACCACTGTGGAACAATCAATACATAGACCACGTGCAAATCACCAACAATGAAATTTTAGGCGTGGGCGACCGCACGGAGTTCTATAACAACACAGGCGCCCTGCGTGACATGGTGCAGAGTCATTTGCTGCAGACCTTAGCCTTGGTAGCAATGGAAAAACCGCAGGACTTATCACCCGAGAGCATCCGCGCTGAGAAAATTAAACTATTGCAAGCCATACGCCCACTGCCCATTAAGGACCTAACTAAGCACGCATTCCGTGCCCAGTATTCAGCAGGTCGCGTTTGCGTCGGCGATGGTCACGGGGAAAACGTGGCCGGCTACTTAGAGGAGCTGGCTAGAGAAGGCGTTTCAGCCAGCGTTACCGAGACCTATGCGGCATTGAAACTGTTTATCGACAACCCGCGCTGGCAGGGTGTGCCGTTTTACGTGCGCACCGCCAAACGCATGCACGAGGGCAACACGGCAGTCTCCATTCGTTTTAAAAAAGCCCCCATGCAATTGGTTGAGGGCCAACATCAAAACTGGCTAACCTTGAACATCCAACCACGCGAATGCATCAAGATGGAAATCGAATCAAAAATTCCAGGCTTAGACATTGCCACCCGCACCCTAAGCATCGATGCCCCGCAACGTCAGTCTGGCGATGAAAGCATAGACTCTTACGAGTCCTTATTGCTCAATCTGATGGAAGGCGACCCATCGCTATACCTACACATCAGCGAAGTGGAAGCCCAGTGGCGTTTAATCGACCCCATTGTTAAAGCTTGGGCCGAAGACCAATCCGCCGTGCACCAATACCCTGCTGGCAGCCGTGATCCAGAACAGTCTGGCATCATTTTTGAATCCACCGATCAATTCTGGCGTTACAGCATAGAATTAGGCGGCGATAAGCACTAAAAAAGTGTAACGTCTCGCCAATTTATTGCTATTATTTGCACTTACTAAAGTCGGGCAAAAAGCGGAGTTAGTTACTCCGCTTTTTTATCTTCTAACCTACAAAAAAAGCACCCACTATGAGCATAAAATCAGATAAATGGATACGCCGCATGGCTGAACAACACGGCATGATAGAGCCGTTTGAACCTAAACAGGTGAAACAGAATGCACAAGGCGAACGCTTGGTGTCATACGGCACCTCCAGTTACGGTTACGACATTAGATGCAGTAAAGAATTTAAGCTGTTCACCAACATCAACAGCACCATCGTCGACCCTAAGAATTTTGACCCCAATTCCTTCGTTGAGGTGAATGCCGATTACTGCATTATTCCTCCCAACTCTTTTGCCCTAGCTCGCACCGTGGAGTACTTCAGAATTCCCCGCAATGTATTAACCGTTTGCCTGGGTAAATCCACTTACGCCCGCTGCGGCATCATCGTCAACGTGACGCCGTTTGAACCAGAATGGGAAGGTTACGTTACCTTGGAGTTCAGTAACACCACGCCGCTCCCAGCAAAAATATACGCCAATGAAGGTTGTGCCCAAGTGCTGTTTTTTGAAGCCGATGCCGACGACGTTTGCGAAACCAGCTACAAAGACCGTGGCGGAAAATACCAAGGTCAAGTTGGCGTCACCTTACCCAAGATTTAATTTTAGGAAATTCCATCCATGAAGTTTCGCTTTCCTATCGTCATCATAGACGAAGATTTCCGCTCAGAAAATTCCTCAGGTTTAGGCATACGCATG
>JBEDKJ010000056.1:0-5344 GCA_041172285.1 Pseudomonadota bacterium | reverse complement strand
AAATGGCGGATGGACATTTGGTAATGCTCGTCCAACTGTTGGTCCATTTCAGCAATTTCCAAGACTTTGGATGAATCCGAACGGGCGAAGGCATCCAATGCCATGTGCAACATTTCACGCGCCATGTTGGCCATGGTTTTGATTTCAGCAAAGCGTGGTGTCCACATGCGGTCGGTTTCTATGGTTTTTTGCGCAAAGCGGGCAATTTTTGTGGCTTCGTCGCCTATGCGTTCTAAATCGGTGATGGTTTTAATCATCATCAAGATCATGCGTAAATCGCTGGCGGCCGGTTGACGGCGCGCGATGATGTGGCTGCAGTCCTCGTCCACTTGCACTTCTAGGTCATTCACCAAGTGGTCTTTCTTGATGACGTTTTCAGCCAACTTGGTGTTGGATTTAACCAAAGAATCCATGGCGTCCATGATCTGTTGTTCAACCAAGCTGCCCATTTCTAGAACCTTGGCGCGAACGGCTTCCAGTTCGGCATCGTACTGTTTGTATATGTGTTCAGATGACATGAGTAATCCTTATGTAAATGCTTTTGGCTAGGTTAAGCAGTTAACCAAATTTGCCGGTAATGTAATCTTCGGTTTCTTTGCGTACTGGACGAGTGAAGATGGTGTCGGTGTCGCCGTATTCCATCATTTCTCCTAAATACATGTAGGCCGTGTAATCCGAAATGCGCGCCGCTTGTTGCATATTATGCGTCACGACCAATATGGTCAATTTTCCGCGCAATTCGTTCATCAATTCTTCAATGTTGGCGGTAGCAATAGGGTCCAATGCCGATGTTGGCTCATCGAACAACATGATTTCTGGGTCGGTGGCTAAGGCGCGGGCAATGCACAAGCGTTGTTGTTGGCCGCCGGATAAGTTAAACGCCAAGTCATTTAAGCGGTCTTTTACCTCATTCCATAAAGACGCGCCTTTCAAGGCTTCCTCAACTTTGTCGGCCACCACGCGGTTGTTTTTTTCATCGCGCACGCGCAATCCGTAAGCCACGTTTTCAAAGATGGTTTTAGGGAATGGGTTGGGCTTTTGGAAAACCATGCTGATGCGCATGCGCACTTCAATCGGGTCCACGCCATCGGCCAAGATGTTGGTGTTGTCCGGGTGCATGACAATTTGGCCTTCGTATTTGTTGCCAGGGTACAAATCGTGCATGCGGTTAAAGCAGCGTAAGAATGTGGATTTCCCGCAACCGGACGGGCCAATTAAGGCCGTGATTTTATTTTCATAGATGGGCATGCTGACACTTTTGAGTGCTTGATGGCCGTTTGAATAATAAAAATTCAAATTCTTGGATTCTGCTTTTAGCGGTGTGGATGTATTAACCATGGTTGTCCCAGTATGTATTGAATAAGGTCATGCTTACCATTTGATGTTTTTACGTATTTTGTAACGCAAGTAAATGGCCGTGCCATTCATCAATAGCGTGACCAAGATAATGATGGCGCCGGTGGCGGCGGCATTGATGTGGAAAGCGTGGTCTGGGCGTGACAGCCAGTTAAACATCTGGATAGGCAAGACGGTAAACGCCGAGTTTAGCCACTCAAAGTTCAAGTAAGGCGCCACATCCGTTACCGGTGCAGGCGGCAAGAAAGCAATGAAGGTCAGCGCGCCTATGGTGATGATGGGTGCCGTTTCTCCGATGGCACGTGACATGCCGATGATGACGCCAGTCAAAATACCACCTTGTGAGTATTTCACCACGTGATCGCTCACCACTTGCCATTTGGTTGCACCCACGGCATACGCTGCTTCGCGTATGGCCACGGGAATGCCGCGTATGGCTTCACGGGTGGAGACGATAACGGTAGGTAAAATCAACAGACCTAAGGTGAGGCCAGCGGTCAGTATGCTTTGGCCAAAATCCAAACCATAGACAAACAAGCCCAATGCCAGCAAGCCGTAAATGATGGACGGCACACCCGCCAAGTTGGCTACGTTGATTTCAATGAGGTCAGAGAACCAATTTTTTGGTGCGTATTCTTCCAAATACAAGCCTGCCGCCACGCCCACGGGGACGGCTGAAAGGAAAGTAACCGCCATTACCAATAATGAACCCACCCAAGCGGACAACAGACCGGCGCTGCCGGCACGGCGCGACGGGAAGTCACTGAAAAACTGCAGATTAAAGCGTGGGTAACCGTCCATCACCAAGTCGACAAACAGCGTTAATAAAGTCAACAAGCCTATCATTAAGGCAATTAAGCCTATGCCGGCAAAGACTAAGTCGTTGAATTTGTGGCGCCTGATCATGCTGCGCACGGCATCCAGATCTGCTAGCACCGAGGCTTTTTTGCTTTGTGTATCGGCCATTAGTATTGCTCCCTGTATTTTTTACGCACCACGTGGCCGATAAGGTTGAAGGTTAAGGTCATGGCAAACAAGACCAGGCCGGCGGCAAAGATGCTGTGGTAGCCTATGCTGGCCTGCGGTAAATCGCCCATGGCCACTTGTACGATGTAAGCGGTGATGGTGGCTGCGCCCTGTGTCGGGTCGAAGGTTAAAGTGGGTTGTTGACCGGCGGCTACGGCCACCACCATGGTTTCGCCCACGGCACGTGACACGGCCAATATGTATGCGGCGACTATGCCCGATGTGGCGGCTGGCGTGACAACGCGTATAGCGGTTTGAAAACGCGTGGCACCCATGGCGTAGGAGCCTTCGCGCATGCTCATCGGCACAGCACGCATCGCATCCTCGGCCACCGAGGCAATGTAGGGCACGATCATTACGCCCATCACCAAGCCGGCACTGAGCATGTTAAAGCCCGGTAAGTCTGGGAAAAAGATTTGCAGCAATGGGGTGACAAACAGCAAGGCGAAGTAACCAAAGGCGATGGTAGGCACACCCACTAATAACTCTAGAATGGGTTTGGTGATCTCACGGGTTTTATGTGAAGCGAATTCGGACAGGTAAATCGCGGCGATGGTGCCAACGGGCACGGCCACGGCCAGTGCGACGAATGAGGTGGTTAGGGTGCCGGCAATCAAGGGCATGATGCCGTAATGGGCATCTTCAAATAGCGGTGTCCACTCGGTGCCGGTAAAGAATTCGACCAGTGAAACGGTTTCAAAGAAACCCAATGATTCGTAAAGAAGGATCGCCACGATGGCGAAGGTAGTGAACACAGCTGACAAGGCAGCCATCATTAAAATGAACTCAATCACACGCTCTTTAATATTGCGGCGTATGTTTTTAGCCAATCTTGGGCTAATCGATAATTCAGTCAAATTGTTGAGCATAGTGGCCGAGTTGTTCTTTAGTTGGGTTGCATTATTGTGGCGAATTTTATAACACGGTTGCTAGGTTAGGGCAGCTCAATGAAAAGGAGCGGCTTAGGCCGCCCCTTTGTTGATGCGACTCAGTTATTATTTAATCCTATTGATTAAATCTTTAACCTTAATGCCCACTTCATTTTTACCACCAAAACCGGTGCCCGGTTTTAAAGCTTTAAAGTGTGCTTTAACTGCGTCGTATTCGTCCGCTGGTAAAGGCACGTACTTCACTTCGGCTACCAATTTTGGTGCATTGTCTAAGTAGAAGTTAACAAAGGCTTTCACTTCTGGTTTGAATGCCGCTGCCGTGGCGTTCACGTAAATGAACAATGGACGCGCAAGCGGTTGATAAGTACCGTCTTTAACCGCTTCAGGTGATGGCATCACTGCAGGTGAACCGGCTTTAGCAGAGATAGGCACGGCGCGTAATTTGTCTTTGTTTTCTTCGTAATAAGCGTAACCAAAATACGCTAGGCCACCGGCATTGCCTGATACGCCTTGCACTAACACGTTATCGTCTTCGGATGGCGTGTAATCGGTACGGCTGGATTTCGCTTTACCGTTAACGGCTTCAGTGAAGTAATCAAATGTGCCAGAAGCCGTACCTGGGCCGAATAAAGCCAAGGCTTTGTCTGGGTAGGCTGGGTTAACTTGTTTCCAATTTTTAACGCTGGAGCCTGATTTCCAGATGGCATTTAATTCTGCCACGCTTAAGCTCTTAACGAAATCGTTCTTAGGGTTTACCACCACGGTCAAAGCATCGAACGCTACGGGTAACTCGATGTATTGAATGCCGGCTTCTTTACAAGCATCCATTTCTTTTTGCAAAATAGGGCGTGATGCGTTTGAGATGTCTGTCTCACCGCGACAGAATTTTTTAAAGCCAGCACCCGTACCGGATTCGCCGACAGTTACATTGGTTTTGGTGGCTTTTTGAAACTCTTCTGCGATCGCTTCTGTAATCGGGTAAACCGTGCTGGAGCCGTCTACTTTAATGATTTTTTCGGCCGCCATGACTGATGGCGCGGCAAATTGGATGGCTAGCAAGGCGGCAATGCCTAAGGACTTGCGGAATACGTTGTTCATAAAAACTCCCTCGTTGTTTAAAATTTTGTTTAACCAACGTTAATTTTAAGGTTCAATTGTGACAAGTATATGACAATTTTAACGTAACCGCTTTGGCCGGAATAAAAAATTCCTAAACGCCAACAAATAAATTATATTAGCGCTGGTTTATGTGTTTGCCGGTCGGATGAGTCGCTACTGACGTATAACATAGGCTCAAAATACATGACTTTTAAGTAGTTCAGTTTTTCTAGGAATCAGTCACATGAAACCATTTAGCGCAAGCGGCGGCGGCCAAGCAAAAATCAGCGTCTTTGAAAAAAACCTCAGCTGGTGGGTACTGGGCTGCATAGTCTTGGGCATAGTCTTGGGGCAGTTTTTTTCTGGCTTTTTTCAAGCGGTGGCTAACTTAAAGCTAGCCGAAGTTAACTTGCCGGTGGCGTCATTGATTTGGTTGATGATTATCCCCATGCTGCTGAAAATTGATTTTTCTGCCATGAAAGAAGTGCTGGCACACGGCCGTGGCATAGGCGTGACGCTTTTTATCAACTGGCTGGTAAAACCTTTTTCCATGGCCTTGTTGGCTTGGCTGTTCATCCGTCATTTGTTTGCCGATTGGCTGCCCGCCGAGCAATTGGACAGCTACATAGCCGGCTTGATATTGTTGGCTGCCGCGCCTTGCACAGCCATGGTGTTTGTATGGAGCAATTTATGCGATGGCGATGCCAAGTTTACCTTATCGCAAGTGGCCATCAACGACAGCATCATGCTGTTTGCCTTTGCGCCCTTGGTTGCCTTGCTCTTGGGTCTGTCCAGCATCGTTGTGCCTTGGGACACCTTGCTCATTTCAGTGGGTTTATTCATCGTCTTGCCGGTGCTATTTAGCCAAGTGCTACGCCGGCTTATGCTAAAGCGCGGTCTAGCCAGCTTGGATGCCACGCTGAAACGCCTGCAGCCCCTTTCATTAATGGCCTTGTTGAGCACCTTGGTGTTGT
>JBEDKJ010000055.1:0-7018 GCA_041172285.1 Pseudomonadota bacterium | reverse complement strand
ATGCCCCACAAGGTGTCGCCTTTAACCACAACGTGACGATCGGGGTGCTGGTCGTTTAACAGAATTTCATCGGCCAGGGCAGTTAAGCTTATGCAACAAAACAGCAGCAGCGTTATAATGTAGCGAGACATACCGAGCAACCTTAAATGAAATCAGTGAGCTCAAGTATACGATTAAATGGCCGCACTGAATCAGCAAAAGCGCTTTTAATTTCGCCCATTTAAGCATCAGCTACTTGCCCTCAGGGCGGCATTTTTGAAAGATAAAAGAGTTTTTTTATGGCTATTTTAGACATACTCCATTACCCCGATGCTAGATTGCACACCGTGGCGCAACCGGTCAAAGCGGTCGATGCCAGCATCAAGCGTTTGATCGATGACATGGCAGAGACCATGTACGATGCACCCGGCATAGGCTTGGCCGCCACGCAGGTGAATGCCCACGTGCAACTGATTTTGATTGATATCAGTGAAAGTAAAGACGATTTATTGGTCTTGATTAACCCTAAGATTACCGAGAGAAGCGGCGAACAAGATTACGAAGAAGGCTGCTTGTCTGTGCCCGGAGTCTACGACTCGGTTAGGCGCGCAGACCGTGTCACGGTGGAGGCTTTAGATAGAGACGGCAAGCCATTTAGCCTAAAGGCCGAGGGCTTGCTCAGCGTCTGCATACAACATGAAATGGACCACCTGTTAGGCAAGGTATTCATTGAGTATTTGTCCCCGTTAAAACGCAATCGCATTAAAAATAAAATGCTCAAACAGCGGCGTGATCGCTGATTTTTTAGGCCTAAGTTTCCCGCTATGAAACTCATTTTTGCTGGCACGCCAGACTTTGCTGTTCCTGCCTTGGCGGCCTTGATCGCTGCCGGCCATGACATTGTTTTGGTCTTAACCCAGCCGGATAGACCGGCGGGGCGGGGCATGAAATTGAAAGCCAGCCCAGTGAAAGTGCTGGCTGAGCAACATGGCCTAACGGTATTTCAACCGCTGACATTAAAAGACCCGCAAGCGCAGGCGCGCATCGCCGAGCTGCAAGCCGATGCCATGATAGTCGCCGCCTATGGCTTGATTATTCCCGACGCTACCTTGCATGCCACGCGTTATGGATGCTTCAACATTCACGCTTCCTTGTTGCCGCGTTGGCGTGGCGCTGCCCCCATCCACCGTTCCTTGTTGGCAGGCGATCAGCAAACCGGTGTGACCATTATGGAAGTGGTGGCAGCCCTGGATGCCGGCGCCATGGTCAGCCGAGGGGTGGTGGCGATTAAGGACAGCGATACCACGCAAAGCTTGCACGATGCCTTAAGTCATGTAGGCGCCACGTTGATGGTGACGGCCATGGCCGACTTGGAAAAAAATGGCGGCTTAGCGGCCACCGCCCAAGATGAAAGTTTGGTGACTTACGCGCACAAATTAGACAAAGCCGAAGCGGCCATAGATTGGCAGCAATCTGCAGCGGCGATTTCTCGGCAAGTGCGGGCATTTAATCCCTTTCCGGTGGCGCAAAGCCAGCTAAAAGATCACACCTGTCGCATTTGGATGGCCACGGCCGAAGCCGGCCAAGCTAAGCCAGGAGAAATCGTAGGCGTTCACGATGGCATCCTAGTGGGTTGCGGCGAGGGTTTGCTGCGCATTACCGAATTGCAAGCGCCGGGTGGCAAGCGAATGCCTGCTGCGTCTTTTGTGCAAGGCCATAATTTGCAACTGGGTGATAGGTTTACGGCTTAGCAGGACTCCGCCGATTTTGCCTGGCCAGGGATTAAGTCCCTGCTGCAGGCGTTATCAAGTAAAATCACTTCACCTTTAACTGCCTTAATAACAAGAAAGCGTCCTTTGTACCTATCCCAACAAATTGCAGCCCATGCCGTCAACCTCGTGCTATCAGGACGCAACCTCACTTTAGCTTTGCCGGCAGCCTTGGCTAGCCACCCCAATGCCACACCGCAACAACGTGGGGCGGCGCAGGACTTAAGTTACGGCACCTTGCGTTTCTACGGTGAAATCGATGCTTACCTCATACAATTGCTAGAAAAGCCCTTAAGCGATGACCGCGTGCATGCCATTTTATTGGTGGCGCTCTACCAATTGCTGCACGATAAAGCCGATGCGTTCACCGTGGTCAATCAAGCCGTGCAAGCGACGAGCCTACTGAAAAAGCCCGCGCCTAAAGCCTGGGCTAAGGGCTTGGTGAATGCCATCTTGCGTAATTTTTTACGGCAACAAACCCAGTTGGCCAGCCGCGTCGCCAGCAATGAAGCGGCGACCTACTCCTACCCGCAATGGTGGATCAACAAACTCAAAGTGCAATACCCCTTGCATTGGCAGAGCATGTTGCTAAACGGCAACCAGCACCCGCCCATGACCTTACGCGTCAATTGCAAAAAAATCAGCGTGACCGACTACCAACAATTATTAACTCGACAAAGCATAGAATCGGCGCGTCTAGGTGGCCAAGCCCTGGTTTTGAGTAAGCCGGTGGCAGTGGAAAAAATCCCCGGTTTTAACGACGGCGTGGTGTCGGTGCAGGATTACGGTGCACAATTGGCGGCGCCATTGTTGGCGGCAGAAGCGCAGCATAAGGTGTTGGATGCGTGTTCTGCCCCCGGCGGTAAAACCGGCCACCTATTGGAATTGGGCTGCAGCGATTTAACCGCCTTGGATAGCGACCATGGTCGCTTGTTACGAGTGGAAAGCAACCTGCAACGCTTGCAATTGCAAGCCAAAGTGATGGTAGGCGATGCGGCCTCCAGCGATTGGTGGGACGGCGTGCCATTTGACCGGATATTGGCCGATGTGCCTTGCACGGCTTCAGGCATAGTTCGCCGTCATGTTGACATCAAGTGGTTGCGCCGCGAAGCCGACGTGGCTTCTTTTGTCGCGCAGCAAGCTAAAATTCTGCCCAATTTATGGCAGATGTTAGCAAAGGGTGGTAAATTACTTTATGTAAGCTGTTCGGTTTTTAATGAAGAAAATCAAGGGCAAGTGGACGCATTTTTAAAAAATAATGCCGATGCCAAGCAATTGGTAGTCGATGTCAGGGCCGTTAGCGGTGCCGATAACGTAACCCATTTGCATGGACAGCTTATTCCCTCTGCCGCGCACGATGGTTTTTTCTATGCCTTATTGCAAAAAAATTAAGCTTTTTTTCTTTGCCTTTTGCTTGGCCTTTTTTTCCATGGCAGGGCTGGCGGCGAGCAGCAGCATGTCCGTCAAAAGTGCCGAATTAAAAGCACAAGAGGACGCCTTCGTGCTAAATGCGGATATCGATATTAAATTTAGCAGTGCCATAGAAGACGCCATTAGCAAGGGCTACACCTTAAATTTTATTATCGAGTTTCAGTTGGCCACGCCAAGAAAATATTGGTTTGATGACGAAATTGCCACCGTGACTCAACGCGTTAGCTTAAGTTACCATGCGCTCTCCAGGCAATTTCTGCTGGTGCGTGGCGAGCAACAAAAAACCTTTGTGCGTTTGGATGAAGCCATCGATGACTTGTCCACCATCAGCGACTTAAAAGTATTCAGCAAATCCCAGGTAGAAAAAGGCGAGTCCTACAAGGCCGGCTTTTTAATGCGCTTGGACACCAAAAAGTTACCCAAAACACTGCAGGGCGATGGCCTGGTTTCGGAAGAGTGGACCATGAACACGCAGCGTTTTGAATGGCAACCGACTTTATTCAAATGAAACAGCGGGCACGATGAAGTTCATAGTATTACTTAGCGCCACCTTAGGCGCCTTCTTACTTTACTTGCTGTCTAACGCCAGTGCCAATACCGCTGCCTCCGGCGAATACTATTCCTTGTTGGTGGCACTGAATATTTTATTGGCGGCCTTTCTAATCGGCGTCATAGGCTATCAAGTGTGGCGTTTATTCAAGCAGATTCGCAGTGGCGTAGTGGGCAGTCGCTTTACCCGACGATTGTTAATGAGCTTTGCCATGATGGCGCTGATTCCTGGCCTAATCGTTTACTTGGTGTCGGTTAATTTTTTAACCCGATCCATCGAATCTTGGTTTAACGTGAAAGTAGAGGCCGCGCTGGAAGGCGGTTTAAATCTGGGCCGCACCGCCTTGGACATCATGCTTTTGGACGTCAAAGAAAAAGGCGAAAACATGGCCAGCACCTTGGCCTTTCAGCCCGCCAACAGCCGCTCTATATTGAACGATCTGCGTGAAAAAAGCGGCATTCGGGACGTCACCTTGTTGACCGTGCAAGGCCGAATTTTAGAAGTATCGAATAGCGATGCCACCACTATCTTGCCGGAATTGCCCAGTGTTGCCCAACTCAGGCAAGCGCGTTTACACATCCTAGGCAGCATAGAGCCGATTAGCAATAAGGGCTTGTATTTGCGGGTATTGGTGCCGGTCAATGGTCAAGATTTGGCCGGTGAAACGCGTATATTGCAGTTGTTGCAACCGGTGCCAAAAGCGCTGGCTAACACTGCCGAGGCGGTGCAAGACGTTTACCAAGATTACCAACAACTGTCTTACAGCCGCACTTCGCTAAGGGAAGTGTTTGCCCTTACCTTAACCTTGGTCATGATGCTGGCGATGCTAGGTGCCGTCTCCGTGGCCTTTGTCTTGAGTCGAAAATTATCGGCGCCTTTAACGGTATTGGCCGAGGGCACCAAGGCCATTGCCAGTGGCGATTACAGCACGGTTTTGCCGGCGCACGGCAAAGACGAATTGGGTGTCTTGGTGCAATCTTTTAACAGCATGACGCAGCAGCTTGATGATGCAACGAAAGCTGCCGAGCGTAACCGTTCTAGGGTAGAGGCGGCCAGGGGTTACTTGGAAACCATATTGGCGCATTTATCATCCGGCGTCATGGCCTTAAACCAACGCGGTGAATTGCGCACGTTCAACGAAGCGGCCAACAATATATTGGCCGTGCAGTTGCAGCATTACGTGGGCTTGACCATAGAAGAAATGGTCGTCAAACAGCCGCGTTTGGAGGCTTTCTTTTTGGCCATCGCCATGCACAATCAGCATGCTGTCGGAGACGAAGCCGCTATAGAAACGGCTGTTGAAGCCACTAAGGACGAGTTGTTTACCCAAATAGAATTGCTCAGCGGTCAAGGTAAGCAAATACTCACTTTACGCGGCACACGTCTACCGGATGGCGGTTACGTGGCGGTGTTTGATGATGCCACCACCATGATACAAGCCCAGCGCGATGCCGCTTGGGGGGAAGTGGCCAGACGCTTGGCGCACGAAATTAAAAACCCATTGACGCCCATACAGTTATCGGCCGAGCGCATGGCGCATAAATTAGTCGACAAATTGGATGGCAGCGATGCCGACATGCTGAAACGCTCGACCGCCACCATCGTTAATCAAGTCGATGCCTTAAAACGCATGGTCAATGAATTCAGCGAGTATGCCCGCTCGCCCGCGCCGCAATTGCAAGCCCTGGATTTGAATAAACTCATACAGGAAGTGGTGTCGTTTTACGATTTGCCGGCCAGGAAATTGCACTTGTCTTTGGAAAAACAAGCCCCTGCCATTAAGGGCGACAGCACCATGTTGCGCCAAGTGATACACAACTTGCTGCAAAATGCCCAAGATGCCTTAACCGATCAAAGCGATGCCTTAATCCAAGTGCAAACTAAATCAGTAGGCCAGATGTTGGTATTGACGGTGACGGATAACGGCACCGGTTTCCCAGCCGAGATGTTGGCGCATGCCTTTGAGCCTTACATGACGACTAAATCGCACGGTACCGGTTTGGGTTTGGCCATCGTTAAAAAGATCATAGAAGAGCATAAAGGCTGGATCAAAATTGAGAATTTAAGCGACCTGAATGCCGGTTTGGCCGATCGTCCAGACAGCGGGGCGGTGGTGACCATCAGCCTGCCATTGGACGCATGAGCTTAGCGCGCAATTGAATTTTAAAGCGCTATTTTAGTAACGCAACCCTAGAGAAATAAAAGAATCAGCATGGCAGCAAAACATATATTAGTGGTCGATGACGAAATAGGCATACGCGAATTGTTGCGCGATATCTTGCAAGACGAAGGCTATCGCGTGCAGTTAGCAGAGAATGCCGCTGCCGCTCGCGCAGCCAGGTTGCAGGAACGGCCAGACTTGGTGTTGTTGGACATCTGGATGCCCGATTGCGATGGCATCACCTTGCTGAAAGAGTGGGTGAATAGCAGCTTGTTGACCATGCCAGTGGTGATGATGTCCGGGCATGGCACCATAGACACGGCGGTGGAAGCGACGCGTATCGGTGCGTTTGATTTCTTAGAAAAACCGATTGCCTTACAAAAACTGTTAAAAACCGTCAGCACCGCCTTAAAACACGGGGAACAACGGCCTAAATCGGCCATGAATTTAGCTAGCCTCGGCAAGAGCCCTATCATCACCGCCTTGAAAGAGCGCTTGGATAAAATCGCTGCTAACGTCAGCCCTGGGCCGGTATTGTTGATAGGCCCTAAAGGCAGTGGCGCGGAATTGTGCGCGCGCTATTTGCAGGAAGCCGACAGCCCTTGGTTGGCCTTAACTGACTACGCCCGTTTGGCTAATGAGCCCATGGATGTATTAGAAGGCCTACGCGGTGGCGTGTTGTTCATAGCTGAGCTGACCGAGCTCAATAAAGCCGAGCAAAAGGGCTTGTTATTGTTGATCGCTAAATCCGACAAATACCGTGTGCGCGTGGTGTGTGCCACCAGCGAAAACCTGCCTAGGTTACAGGCAGAGGGCTTGTTTGATTACAATTTATACCAAACGCTAACGGCCTCATCGCTTAGTATGCCGGCCTTGAATGACCATAAAGAAGACATCCCGGATTTGGTGGTGGCCATCACCCATTTGCAATTGGAATTGGCCGGCATGGATTACCGCGAGTTTGACGTGGCGGCCTTAAATGCCTTGCGTAACGCAGATTGGCCTGGCGATTTGGCGCAACTGGATGCCGTGCTTCGTAACTTATTGCAAACCAGTTTGGGTGAAAAAATTGGCCTTGAGGACGTGAAGCGCGTCTTGCATCAATTTGATGGCAGGCAAGTCACGGCT
>JBEDKJ010000054.1:0-3143 GCA_041172285.1 Pseudomonadota bacterium | reverse complement strand
TTGGTGACCGCATAGGCCGTAAAGCCACCCTGGCCAGCTCGCTCTTGCTGATGGGTACGGCCACCTTGTTAATCGGCTGCCTCCCCGGCTACGCCACATTGGGCGCATGGGCGCCGCTATTGCTGTGCTTGCTGCGCGTGGCCCAAGGCATAGGCTTGGGCGGCGAATGGGGTGGCGCCGCCTTGCTGGCAACCGAGAGTGCGCCAGCGCATAGGCGCGCTTGGTTTGGCATGTTTCCACAACTGGGTCCGGCGATTGGCTTTTTACTGGCTTGTTTAAGTTTTTTAGGTTTGAGCGCCTACTTAAGCGAGGCAGAATTTTTAGCATGGGGTTGGCGCCTGCCGTTTTTTGCCAGCGCCGCCTTGGTCATGGTGGGCTTGTATGTGCGCTTCAAATTAAATGAAACCACGGCTTTTTCTCAGGTCTTAGCCCAGCAGCAAACCCTGACATTGCCCTTGCTGACTTTGTTACAGCAGCACAAAAAGCCCATGTTGCTGGGCGCCCTGGCCATGACGGTTTGCTACAACCTGTTTTATACCGCCACGGTTTTTTGCTTAAGTTACGGCACGCAAACCTTAGGCATAGCCCGAGTGGATTTCTTGCAAATGCTCTGTTTTGCCGTGCTGTTTATGACGCTGATTACGCCGCTATCGGCCGCCATGAGCGACCGATACGGACGCAAACCGGTGCTGTTAATCGGCTGCTTTTTTGCCGTATTGCTCGGCTTTAGCCTCAACCCCTTGCTCAGCCATGGCAACCCTTATGCCATCACCTTATTTTTATCCTTGGCGTTGTTGTTAATGGGCGCGACGTTTGCGCCCATGGGGGCATTTTTACCCGAGCAATTTCCGGTGCCAGTGCGCTACAGTGGCGCTGGCTTAAGCTACAACTTGGGGGGTATTTTAGGGGCGTCTAGCGCGCCGTATGTGTCGCAACTGCTGGTCAATCAGGGCGGCTTAATTTGGGTAGGCTACTACCTGTCGTCCATGGCATGGGTAAGCCTGATTGCCGTTTGGTGCATGCAAGAGCGCCGGCCTTAAGCGTTATTTAAGGCCGGGTTAATTGCTCCAACTCGGTCAACCAAATAATGGCTTGATCACGATCGTTGCCACACATTTCCGCACTGGGCTGCAAACCTAAACAAAAGGCCGGGCGAGTAGCTAGGCCAAAAATCAGGCATTGATTGTCTGCACCCAATTGCACGCAGCGCACGCCAGCCGGTTTGCCATTGGGCATGCCCGGTATGGGGCTATTGATGGATGGGGCGATGCAACAGGCGCCGCACGCTTGCCGGCAATCCACTATAAGTCGGTCCAAGGAAAATTAAGGGCACTGACGCCTTGCTTGATTTCCGCCATGGCGGTTTGCACCAATTGCGCCGGTCCTTTCACGCCCAGCTCGGTGCTGCGCTGCTGGTCGAGTTTGGGTAAGCTGAATAATTTCAAATCGGGGTAGCGCTTGACGATGCTTTGCATTAAATCAATCAAACGGCTTTCGCCGGCCTCGGTCACCAAGATGGAGGCCTCGATGTAATCTTGCTGATGAAACAGCGACGCGTAATGCGTATCCAACACCCACTCAATCATGGGATGGGCCATTTGCGGAAAGCCGGGCACAAAATAATGCTCGTTGATGGAAAAACCCGCCACCCGGTTGACCGGATTGGGCACGATGTTGGCGCCTTGCGGAAAATCCGCCATGAGCACGCGTTTAGGGTAAGCCGTGTCACCGTATTGCGCCTCTATTTCGGCTAAGGCGAGTGGGTGCCGAACAATCGGCACGCCCACCGCATCGGCCGCGCATTGCCGAGTAAAGTCATCCGGCGTGGCGCCTATGCCGCCAAAGCTAAAAACCACGTCGCCACGCGCCATGCTGGCCTTGAGTGTGGCGGTAATTTGCTCGGGGATGTCGCCTAAATAATTCGCCCAAGCCAACTGCAAGCCGCGCGCCTTTAGGGCTTGAACGACAAAAGACAAATGCGCGTCTTGCCGCTTACCGGAGAGTATTTCATCGCCTATGATGGTGATACCAAATTTTTTCATACGGTCTTCGTGTTTAAGTTAATCATGGCAGCTAACAACAACGGTTTACCCCTTGCCATTGGCTGTCTTGCCAATATTTAAAAAATTCTTTGCGGCTTAATAAGGGCGGCGCATCCACGCTGGCTTGGTGAAAAGCGGCATGGTGTTTGAGGTACACCTCATAAGCATCGTCACCACTTAATTGGCGCACGCGGTGCCCCAAGTGGCGTATTTTTTTCCAAAGACGGGCTAAGGCAGCCATCAGTCACGCACCCAATTGTCAAGCAAACGGGTGGGTTGATACGGCACCTCGGTCAATGGCATCAACGGCTGTTTACTAAAGTAACGATACAGCACATAGAGCATGTCCAATACCACCACCCACAACAGCACCACCAAAAACACGGTTAAATAGGCGTCCAATTGTTGGTTGAAAATCAACTTGGGCGCCACCGCGGCTTTTTCTAATGGCAGCACGCCGGCGGCCAATTTAGCCGCCAAATCGTTGGCGGCGGCAAAAAAGCCGACACGGATGTCGTCGCTGAATATTTTTTGCCAGGCGGCGCTGGTGGTCACGGTTAGCAGCCAAACCAAAGGCAAACCAGTAATCCATGCCACCTTAAATTTACCAGACTTAACCAATATACCGGTGGCCACGCACAAGGCAATGGCCGCCAACATTTGGTTAGCAATGCCAAACAAGGGCCATAAAATGTTCACGCCCCCGTTCGGGTCTATCACGCCTATGTATAAGAAATAACCCCAACCGGCCACCACTAGCCCGCTGGTTAGCATGACAGAAGGCATCCACGAGGTCTGGCCCATTTTAGGCCAAATGTTACCCAGCATGTCTTGCAACATAAAACGGCCAACCCGCGTGCCTGCATCCAAAGTGGTCAAGATGAAAATCGCTTCGAACATAATGGCAAAATGGTACCAAATGGCCAGCATGCCCTTACCAAATGCATGGCCAAATATACTGGCCATGCCCACTGCCAAACTAGGCGCGCCACCGGTGCGAGCAAACAAACTGCTTTCACCCATGTCGCGTGCCAATTGATTCATTTGCTCTACCGTCACGGCAAAGCCCCAACTGTTGATTTTAGCAACGGCGTCGACCGC
>JBEDKJ010000053.1:0-3528 GCA_041172285.1 Pseudomonadota bacterium | reverse complement strand
AGCAGCATGAAAATACTGGTCATAGGGGGAGGCGGCCGCGAGCACGCCTTAGCTTGGAAAGTGGCACAAAATAAAGCGGTCAGCCGCATTTTTGTGGCGCCGGGCAATGCCGGTACGGCGCTTAATCCGGACATGGTGAACGTGCCGATTAGCAGCGTGCCTGATTTATTGAAATTTGCCCAAGACGAGGGCGTTTACCTCACCATCGTTGGCCCAGAAGCGCCGTTGGCTGCGGGTGTGGTCGATGCGTTTAAAGCGGCCAACTTAAAAATCTTTGGGCCAAGCAAATTGGCCGCGCAGCTAGAAGGCTCAAAAGACTTTGCCAAGGCGTTCATGTTGCGCCACGGCATTCCAACGGCGGCCTATGCCACGTTTACCGATGCCAAACTCGCGCACGATTACGTGAATCAGCAGGGCGCCCCCATCGTCATTAAAGCCGATGGCTTGGCTGCCGGCAAAGGCGTGGTGGTGGCCATGACGGCTAGCGAGGCGCACGACGCCATCGACGCCATGTTGTCCGACAATAGGCTAGGCAGCGCCGGTGCGCGTGTGGTGATAGAGGAGTTTTTAACGGGCGAAGAAGCCAGCTTTATCGTCATGGTCGACGGCAAAAACACCTTGCCCTTGGCCACCAGCCAAGACCACAAACGCTTGCAAGACGGTGACCAAGGCCCGAACACCGGCGGCATGGGTGCCTATTCCCCGGCACCGGTGGTGACGCCGCAAATTCACGCTAAAGTCATGCGTGAAATCATTCGGCCTACCGTCGATGGCATGGCGCAAGAAGGCCACCCCTACACCGGCTTTTTGTATGCCGGTTTGATGATTTCGCCAGACGGCAACGTTAAAACCTTGGAATTCAATTGCCGCATGGGTGACCCGGAAACGCAGCCCATCATGTTGCGCATGAAAAGTGATTTGGTCGCCTTGGCCGAGCACGCCGTGAATGGCACGCTGGATAAGGCAGAAGTTGACTGGGACAGGCGCACGGCCTTAGGCGTGGTGATGGCTTCAGCCAATTACCCGGACGCGCCAAAATTGGGCGACGAAATTACCGGCTTACCTAGCGACTTAAACGATGCCCACGTGTTTCACGCCGGCACCGCCTTGCAAGGTGAGCAAGTCATCACCAGCGGCGGCCGCGTATTGTGCGTGACGGCTTTGGGCGAAACGGTCAAGTTTGCCCAACAGCAAGCCTACCAAATTGTCGAAGGCATTCAATTTAAAGGCGCGCAATACCGCACCGATATTGGTTACCGAGCCATCAAGGGTTAAGCATGAACACCCAAGCCGTTCTGGATTACTTACAAAAGCTGCAAACCAAGATTGTTGAAGCGATAGAACTGGTAGACGGCAAGCGCTTTTTGCAAGACAGTTGGCAGCGCCCAGAAGGCGGCGGTGGCAATTCCTGTTTATTGGAAGAAGGGCTGGTGTTTGAGCGGGCTGGGGTGGGTTTTTCCCACGTGCTAGGCCATAAATTGCCGCCCTCAGCCAGTGCTGCCCATCCGGAAGCGGCCGGTCGTCCATGGGAAGCCATGGGCGTGTCCTTGGTGTTTCACCCACGCAACCCCTACATTCCCACTGTGCACATGAACGTGCGTTTCTTTGTGGCCAAGGCGCAAGCCAGCCATGAGGAAGACATTTGGTGGTTTGGCGGCGGCATGGACCTCACGCCCTATTATGGCTTTGCCGACGATGCCGCGCATTTTCACCGCACCAATAAACAGGCCTTGGATGCGTTTGATAGCAGCTACTACCCAGCCTTTAAAAAAGAATGCGACGACTATTTTTATTTAAAACACCGTAAAGAACCGCGTGGCATAGGCGGCATCTTCTTTGATGACTTCAACGCCTTGGGTTTTGAAAAAAGCTTTGCCATGCAACGTGCGGTCGGCGACAGTTTTTTAAATGCCTATCTGCCCATCGTACAAGCTCGCAAGGACACGGCCTATGGCGAACGCGAACGCGATTTCCAAGCCTACCGTCGCGGCCGCTACGTCGAGTTTAATTTGGTTTACGACCGCGGCACTTTGTTTGGCTTGCAGTCCAACGGCCGCACCGAATCCATCTTGTTGTCCATGCCGCCCATCGTCAAATGGCGTTATGACTGGAAGCCCGAAGCCAACAGCGCGGAAGCCAAGTTGTACAGCGATTTTCTGATAGCCAAAGACTGGCTGGCAACGGCCTAGAGGCACCCCCCCCCCATGACAGACAGCGCATTCAAACAAGCACACAGCCAAGCACAAGATTTGCTGGATTTTATTGATGCCAGCCCCAGCCCTTGGCATGCAGTCGACACAGCGGTTCAGCGGTTAAGCAAACAGGGTTACAGCGCCTTAGATGAAAGCCAAGCCTGGCAATTAAAAGCCGGCCAACGCTATTACGTGGTGCGCGGTGGCGCCTCCATCATCGCCTTTCATCTAGGGCAAAAAAAACCCAATGAAACCGGCTTTCGCTTGGTTGGCGCCCACACCGATTCCCCAGGCTTACGCCTTAAACCCAAAGCGGCTTACGCCACCGACGATTTAATTCGCATAGGCGTAGAGGTATACGGCGGGCCCATATTGGCCACCTTTACCGACCGCGATTTAAGCGTGGCGGGGCGCATCAGCGTGCGCAGCAAAAACGGCTTTGACCTGCGTTTAGTCAAGCTAGACCAGCCCATGCTGCGTTTGCCTAACTTGGCCATCCACATGAACCGAGAAGTCAACGACAAAGGCTTGCTGCTGAATAAGCAAACCGAGTTGCCATTGATTTTTGGTCAATGCGAGACCGGGGTGGATGCCGAGCAGGCATTTTTAAGCCAGCTGGCCCAATCGGCTCATGCCAATGCGGCCGACATTCTAAGTTTTGAACTGAATGTGTTTGACACGCAAAAAGGCAGTTTTTGGGGAGCGAAACAAGCGTTTATCGCCAACAGCCAGTTGGATAATTTGGCCTCTTGCCATGCTGCGCTTAGCGCCTTGTTGGCCACAGAAAACCCGATGGCCACCACTGTCTGCGCCTTATTCGACCACGAAGAAGTCGGCAGTGAGAGCGCCACCGGCGCCAGTGGCAGCTTTTTAAGCGACGTCCTGCAGCGCATCAGTAGCAGCCAACAATTGGATGACGACGCGCGCTTGCAAGCCATGGCGCGCAGTTTTTTGGTCAGTGCCGACATGGCGCATGCCTATCACCCCAATCACCCGTCCGCTTACGAGCCCTGTCACCATGTCTTGGTCAACCATGGCCCGGTGATTAAAACCAATGCCAATCACCGCTACGCCAGTAATGCCGAGAGCAGCGCGCGCTTTATGCAACTGTGTGAAGCCGCCGCTGTGCCGTATCAACAATACGCCCACCGCACTGATTTAGGCTGCGGCAGCACCATAGGCCCTATCGTGGCAGCCAATTTAGGCGTGCCCTCTGTCGATGTCGGTTCGCCGATGTGGGCCATGCACAGCCTGCGTGAAAGCGCCGGCGTGTTAGATCACGCTTACATGATCGCCGTGCTCAGCGCCTTATACCGCAGTTAAACTTTAGCCCGCA
>JBEDKJ010000052.1:0-5197 GCA_041172285.1 Pseudomonadota bacterium | reverse complement strand
TAATTTACACTGGGGTGGTACGCACACCCTTAATGGCCTTGGCACAAAAAATCGAGTTTCAGGGTCAATCAATTAATCTTGCTGCCGAGCATTTTGCTACCACGGCGGATGTCTACAGCCTAACGGGTGATTTGTTGCAGAGCGAATACAGTGCAGAGACGGCCGATGGGGCAGACAAAAGTTTGGACGCCTGCGCGCGACGTTTAGCGCGCATGATAGGGCGCGACGCCGACGATGCCTCCTTGGCCGATTGGCAAGCCTTAGCGCAGGCCTTTAAGCGGCTACAGTTGCAGCAGTTGCAGTTGGCCATCGAACAGCATCTCGCGGCACTGACTGATAAATCAGAATGCGTATTGATCGGGGCAGGGGTGGGCGACTTCTTGTTAGTCGATTTGGCACAGCAATTAAATATGGTTTACTCATCAGTGAAAGATTTTATGCCGCTTGCCCAGCAAGGGACTGAACCCACGCAGCGCATGGCTGCCGTGTGCTTTCCTGCCTACGCCGTGGCCAGTTTGGGGAGAGGCCATGCTTAAGCACGCTATTCCTTATTGCGTTGATAGCAGCCGTTTATTTGAACGGATTGCCCACTTACCTTGGCCTATGTTTCTAGACAGCGGCCAACCCAAGAGTGAGTACGGTCGTTTTGACATATTGGTAGCGCAACCCTTTCTTACCGTCACCAGCGATGAAGTGCAAGTCAGTGGCCGAGCAGTCATCAAAACCGAGGTCAGCCAGCAGGGTGAAGTGACGGTGTTTGAGGAGGATGGCTTTAGCGTATTAAAGCGCCTATTGGCCGCCTATCCAGTGCATGAAAGCAGTGAAGGGCCCTTTGCTGGTGGCGCACTGGGCTACTTTTCCTATGATTTGGCTAGGCAATTGGAAACCTTGCCCAGGCTATCGGCTGCCGATAAGGCTAGCCCGCATATGCAAGTTGGTTTATACGATTGGGCCGTGGTGGTGGACCATCAGGAAAAGACCGCTGCATTGGTTTCATACGGTTTGTCCGCAAGCACTCATGACAACTGGCCAGATTTATGCCGCTTGTTTGAGGCGCAATCATCCGACCAGCAGCAAGCAGTTGAGCCGACTTTTCAATTGAAAGCCATGCCCGTTAGCAACATGACGTTTAGCCAATACAGCCTGGCTTTTAACAAAATTAAAGCCTACATCAAAGGCGGTGACTGCTACCAGGTTAACCTTGCGTTAAGGTTTGCTGCACCGGCCACAGGCAACAGTTGGTTGGTCTACAAGAAATTGCGCGAGCTTAGCCCTGCGCCATTCATGGCTTACATGAAGTTTCCAAGCTGGCAAATATTGTCCGGTTCGCCTGAGCGTTTTTTGCAAGTACGAAATCGGCATGTTGAAACGCGTCCCATAAAAGGCACCAGGCCGCGTGCCCTAAATGCCATTGAGGATGCGGCTTTGGCTGCGGATTTGCAAGGCAGCACTAAGGACCAAGCAGAGAATTTAATGATAGTGGATTTATTGCGTAACGACCTAGGCAAGAGCTGTGAAATCGGTTCGGTTCAAGCCGATCAGTTATTTCGCTTACAAAGTTTTGCCAACGTACACCATTTGGTCAGCATAGTGCGCGGCCGTTTGGCTCAGGGTAAGACAGCAATAGACTTATTGCGAGCCTGTTTCCCTGGCGGCTCTATTACCGGTGCGCCTAAATTACGGGCCATGCAAATTATAGAGGAATTGGAAGCCGATAGACGGGGTGTGTATTGTGGTGCCTTAGCGTACATAGGCTTTGATGGCAATATGGACAGCAATATTGCCATTCGCACTGCTGTATACCGTGAAACGAATCATGCTGACGGTGAAATGAGTTTTTATGCGGGCGGTGGCATAGTCAGTGATTCCTTGCTGGATGAGGAGTACGCCGAAATTCAAGATAAGGCATCCAGCTTATTAAAAACCATGCAGCATTTCTTCAAAGATAAGCACGCGACACCCTAACTTAAGCAAGGCAGACCGTTATGCAGAACAATCCATTGTGGGTGATTAAGCTGGGAGGCAGCTTGTTAGGGTCCGCGGCCTTGCCGCACTGGCTATCGCTGCTAGCTAAGCACGGTAATGGCAAAGTGGTGATTGTGCCGGGCGGCAGTGTCTTTGCCGATGCGGTTAGGCAAGCGCAAAAAATGACAGGAGTAAGCGACGTCTTGGCTCATGAATTGGCATTGCTGGCCATGGATCAATTTGGCTTGCTGTTGGCGGGCATGCAGCCTGGTTTGGTGACGGCGGCGAACGAGTTGGAAATAGCCGAACGTGGCTGGCAGCATCAAACCGTGGTGTGGTTGCCTAGCCAGATGGTGTTAGCCGATAGCGCGGTTGAACAAAGCTGGCGAGTGACATCGGACAGTTTGAGTGCGTGGTTAGCCAGCAAATTGGCGGCAGATCAGTTGCTGTTAGTTAAATCGGTGGACTTAAGCCCATACCAACATGGTCAAGCGGGACTGGCTAAAGCGATGCTTGATGATGGGGTGGTTGATGCCTGTTTCATTGATGGCATAGCCGGGCAGCCCTATCAAGCCCGCCTACTTAACAAAAACGATTACGTCTTATTTGAGCAGGGTTTGTGCACCCAAGTCTTACAGGAAAAGGCCAGGCTGCTTTGAGAACCCACTAGCTGATGCGTTCTTTTTCAAAGCGGCCAAAGTGCAACATGATGGTAGGCAGGATGAGAAGATTGAGTAGGGTAGAGGTGATCAATCCACCGACAATGATGGTGGCCATTGGCCCTTCAATTTCCCTACCCGGTTGATCGCTACCCAAGGCGAGCGGTAACAAGCCTAGTGCCGTGACCAACGCGGTCATCAATATAGAGGGCAGGCGTTCCGAGGCGCCGCGTATGCAGGTTTCTAAACCCCAAACGCAATGCTCTTCATCAATTAAGTGTTGGTAGTGTGAGACCATCATGATGGAGTTGCGCAGGGTGATGCCAAACAGGGTGACGAAGCCTACCAGTGAGCCCAATGATATCCAACCGCCAGTAAACATAGCGGCCACCACACCGCCTATTAGGGCAAATGGCAAGTTGGCAAAAGTGAGCAATAGGTTACGTAAACGCCCAAAGGCAATGTAGAGCATTAAGAAAATGCCCACGCCAGCTAGCATGGATTGCACGATTAAGTCTTCACGGGATTGCGCATTGGCTTCGGCTTCGCCTGTGTAGGTGACAAAGTTACCGGCGGATAAAGTTATGTCGGTGTTGATGCGTTGCTTCATTTCCTTGGCAAAGCTGTTTAGGTCTCTGTCTTCAATGTTGCAGGTGATGGTTTGTATGCGTTTAGCCCCAGCGTGCAATATTTTTGAGCGGCCATTTTCCTGGCTGATGTCGGCCACATCCCGTAAGTAAACGATTTTTCCATCTGGGTTTTTCAGCGGTAGGCCACCGATTTCTCGCAAATCGTCGCGCACCACCTGATTAAACATGACGTTAACGCTGACAATTTGATTGTTTTGATAGATTTGAGTGGCTTGCACCCCTTCGTAAGCCGCTTGTATGTTTTCTAATACATCCAGTGATTGTAGGCCGAATACCGCTAATCGTTCCGGCCTCAAGCGTATGGCTAATTCTGGTGTGCCTGGAGGCGATTGAATTTGAACTTCACTAGCGCCTTTAATGCCGCTTAATACGCCGGCAATTTTCCTGGCATCGTTGTCTAAGGTGTCTAAGTCGTGGCCATGCACATTGATGACCATGGCCGCTGTGTAACCGGATATGGTCTCTTCTATGCGTTCAGTCAAGAAAGTATTGATGGCAAAATTAACCCCGATGAAGCCGGTTTCGGCTATGCCATCACTATCGTCATCAAGGGCTTCGCCAGCCAGTTCTTCGCGGATGCGCGCCAATATGCTGTCTTGTTCTGGCCCGTTGCTAGGCATTAATTCCACTTCAAACTCACTGTAGTGGGTACCAAAGGTATCCGCCGCATTCGGTGCACGTCCTACCCATTGGGTAACTGATTTAACGCCATTTATGCCACTTACCACCTTGGCTACTTTCTTACCTATACGTAAGGATTCTTGCGCTGAGGTGCCTGGGACGGCAGTCATGTGCATGATGTAGTGGCCTTCATGCAAGCTCGGTATAAATTGACTTTTAAAAAGCGGTAGCACGCCTAAGCCCAAGGCAATAACCAACGCCACCATGCTGATGACTATCGTGTAATGCTGTTCTATATTTTTTAACGCCGCTACGTAATGTTTTTTTATCCATACTATTAAGGGCGGATCTTGGCTTTCTAATTCGCCTTTAGAAAACAATAGATAGCAAAGTGCAGGGGTTAAGGTTAAAGCCACCACTAGCGAGGCAATGATGGCGCTGATGTAAGCGTAGCCTAAAGGAGCAAACAATTTCCCTGCAACGCCGGATAAGGTTAATAGGGGTAAAAAGACCATCACCACGATAATGGTGGCATACACCACCGAACTGCGCACTTCCATGGAGGCGTGATACACCACTTGGTAAGCCGGTAATGGTTGTGGCGTTAAGCGGTTTTCACGCAAGCGCCTAAAGATGTTTTCCGTGTCTATGATGGCATCGTCCACCACCTCACCCAGGGCTATGGCTAAGCCACCTAGCACCATGATGTTTAGACCCATGCCAAAGTAAGAAAGGACTATGGTGGCAGTCAGTAGGGATAGGGGAATGGCGGTGGCAGAAATGAATGCCGTTCGGACGTTAAATAAAAACAAGAACAAGACCGCTATCACTAGCACGGAGCCAACGATTATGTCAGTTTTAACGCCATCGATGGCGGTTTCGATAAAATTTGCCGGACGAAATAAGCTGGGGTAAAAGTCAATTTGCTGTGCTTTGAATTCTGGCGCAAGCTCTAACATGGCTTTCTCGACAGCTTCGGTTACCGCTTTTGTATTTGCCCCAAGCTGACTTTGAACGGAAAAATAAACGCCTTCTTTGCCATTGATGGCGGCGGCGCTGATCGCTGGTGCGGCACCTTCAATGACCTGGGCGATGTCCATTAGCCTAACCGTTTGGCCATCCCTATGGTAAATAGGCATTTGCGCCAGTTGCTTGGCATTCTTAGCCTGTCCCTCGGTGTTGATCAAAATCCGTTGGTTATTGTTCTCTATGTAGCCCGCACCGCGCACGCCGCTGACTCTTGCTGTTGCAGCTAACACCTCCTGTATGGATAGGTGATAGCGTATGAGTTTGTTGGGGTCG
>JBEDKJ010000051.1:0-5173 GCA_041172285.1 Pseudomonadota bacterium | reverse complement strand
GTTTAAACACCATTAAGCCATCCAACCGCCTATAAATCGCCCAGCCAAGCGCCGCTGTCCTTGACCAAATAGGCCCAAACCGTTATGGTATAGGGTTGGTATATAAATAGATAAAAAACGCTCTAAAGTCGAATAAAAACAAACGCCACTTTAGCGTTTACAGAATAACGGAAACAAAAAAACAAGCATGGGCACAAGCATGGAAAAAAGTTCTAAAAAGATTACCGGCGCAGAAATTTTAGTACGCTGCCTGCATGAAGAACAAGTTGAGTTTGTATTTGGCTACCCAGGTGGCGCAGTCTTGCATATTTACGACGCGATTTTTCACCAAAATCAATTCAAGCACATCTTGGTTCGTCATGAGCAGGCCGCCCTTCATGCTGCCGACGCCTACTCGCGCTCAACAGGCAAAGTCGGGGTAGCACTTGTCACGTCTGGCCCAGGCGCAACCAATGCCGTTACTGGCATTGCAACCGCTTACATGGACTCCATCCCCATGGTCATTATCAGCGGCCAAGTGCCGACCTATGCCATAGGCGAAGACGCTTTCCAAGAATGCGATACCGTTGGCATTACTCGCCCATGCGTTAAACACAACTTCTTGGTTAAAGACGTCAAAGACATCGCCGCCACCATGAAGAAAGCTTTTTATGTAGCCTCAAGCGGCCGACCAGGTCCGGTACTAGTAGACATCCCCAAGGACATCACAGCCGACCTGTGTCAATTTGACTACCCAGAAACGGTGCAAATGCGTTCCTACAACCCGGTAACCAAAGGGCATTTAGGTCAAATCAAAAAAGCCTTGAAATTATTATGCGAAGCCAAACGCCCCATGGTCTATTCGGGCGGCGGCGTCGTGCTTGGTGATGCGGCTGAGCATTTGATCAAATTGATACAAGCGCTAGGCTTACCTATCACCAGCACACTCATGGGTTTAGGGGGCTTTCCCGCTTCCGATAAAAAGTTTCTAGGCATGCTGGGCATGCACGGCACCTATGAGGCCAATATGGCCATGCAAGATTGCGACGTGTTGCTGGCGGTGGGTGCGCGCTTTGATGATAGGGTAATAGGCAATACCACCGACTTTTTATCCAAGCCACGCACCATTATCCACATAGACATTGATCCCGCATCCATATCAAAACGGGTGAAAATTGACGTGCCCATCGTCGGTGACGTCAAGTCGGTGTTGGCGGACATGAACGAGCTCATCGCAACGGAAAAACCACAACAAAATACGCTTGCCCTTAATGCATGGTTCGAACAGATAAAGACTTGGCGTGCTAAAGAATGCATGAGTTTTGCCCAAAGTGACGAATTCATCAAACCGCAATACGTCATACAAAAATTGCATGAAGTGACCAATGGCGACGCCTGGGTAACCTCTGATGTAGGTCAACATCAAATGTGGGCTGCACAATATTACCCATTTGACCAACCACGCCGTTGGATTAATTCCGGCGGCTTAGGCACCATGGGTGTCGGTCTTCCCTATGCCATGGGTGTGCAATTTGCTTACCCGAACGCACAAGTAGCCTGCGTGACCGGTGAGGGCAGCATACAAATGAACATCCAAGAGCTTTCAACCTGCGCGCAATACCACTTACCGATTAAAGTGATCATGTTGAATAACCGTTATTTAGGCATGGTGCGTCAATGGCAAGAGTTTTTCTATGAGAACCGCTACTCCGAATCATACATGGACAGCTTGCCTAACTTCGTCAAGCTAGCCGAGGCTTACGGCCATGTCGGCATGCAAATCACCAAACCAGGCGACGTGGAAGCAGCCCTAAAAGAAGCGTTTGCTATGAAGTCGCGCTTTGTGTTCATGGATTTTATTACCGATCAAAAAGAGAACGTGTTCCCCATGATACAAAATGGCAAAGGCTTATCGGAAATGATCTTAGCGGAGGACCTATAAGATGGCGACACAATCTGCACGTCATATTATTTCGCTGTTAATGGAAAACGAATCGGGTGCATTGTCCAGAGTGGCTGGCTTATTTTCAGCTCGTGGCTACAACATTGAGTCGCTAACGGTTGCCGCTACAGAAGACCCAACCTTATCACGCATGACCATTGTTACTGATGGCTCCGAAGCGGTCATAGAACAAATCATCAAGCAATTAAACAAACTGGTGGACGTAGTCAAAGTACTGGATTTAAACGACGGCAAATTCATTGAACGCGAATTAATGTTGGTTAAAGTCAAAGCCACCAGCGCATTTAGAGAAGAAATGAAGCGCATGTGCGACATATTCCGTGGCCGTATTATCGATGTGGCCGACGGCAGCTTTACCATTGAGCTTACCGGCTCAGGCAATAAGCTTGATGCCTTTATCGAAAGTTTAGATAAAGCAGCGATCCTAGAAACCGTGCGCACTGGCGCGTCGGGCATAGGTCGAGGTGACAGAATTCTGAAAGTTTAAGTTTTAAAACCCCCTTATATTTATTAAGCAATTGCATAGAAAGGCGACACAAAATGAAAGTTTATTACGATAAAGACGCGGACCTTGGTTTAATCAAGGGCAAAAAAGTAACCATCGTTGGCTACGGCTCACAGGGCCATGCGCATGCAGCCAACCTAAAAGACAGCGGCGTTAACGTCACCATAGGTCTACGTAAAGGCGGCAGCTCATGGGCAAAAGCCTTGGCCGCTGGTCATCAAGTTTTAGAAATTGCCGAAGCCACTAAACAAGCTGATGTGGTTATGCTGCTGTTGCCTGACGAAACCATGCCACAAATTTTTGATGCGGACGTTGCAGCCAACCTAAAACAAGGAGCCACACTGGCTTTTGCTCACGGCTTTAACATTCATTACAACCAAATCACACCAAGAGCAGACTTAGACGTCATCATGATCGCCCCTAAAGGCCCAGGCCACACCGTGCGCTCAGAATACCTAAAAGGCGGCGGCGTCCCTTCATTAATTGCGGTTTATCAAGATAAATCCGGCAAAGCAAAAGCCTTGGCCTTGTCTTATGCAGCGGCTAACGGCGGCACAAAAGGCGGCGTCATTGAAACCGATTTCCGTGAAGAAACAGAAACGGACTTGTTCGGCGAACAAGCGGTGTTGTGTGGCGGCGCGGTTGAATTGGTTAAAGCCGGTTTTGAAACATTAGTTGAAGCGGGCTATGCACCTGAAATGGCTTACTTTGAGTGCTTGCACGAACTTAAATTGATCGTGGATTTGATGTACGAAGGCGGCATTGCCAACATGAATTACTCCATTTCAAATAACGCCGAATACGGTGAATACGTAACCGGTCCAAAAGTCATCAACGACGAATCACGTTACGCCATGCAAGAATGTTTAGCTAACATTCAAAACGGCGAATACGCGAAACGCTTTATATTAGAAGGCCGCACCAACTACCCGGAAATGACTGCTCGTCGTCGTTTGAATGCAGCGCATCCAATTGAACAAGTGGGAGGCCAATTGCGTGCCATGATGCCTTGGATTGCTAAAAACAAATTAGTAGACCAAGCCAAAAACTAGGGTAGCAATAGGTCTGTAGACTTTAAGCTAGGCGGGAAGCGTTGATAGCCTCCCGCCTTTTTTATTAGGGGTTGCCATGAAGATTGCCGTACTGTCTCAATACGTCCTGCCCAAACAAGCCATCACTGCGCTTGCTGGCAAGTTAGCCCACCTACAGGGAGGCCGATTAACCGCAGCCGTGATACGCTGGTTCGTGCAACGCTACCAAGTCAATATGACGGAAGCGCAGAACCCAGATATCCGAGCTTACAAAACCTTTAATGCTTTTTTTACGCGCGCACTAAAACCGGGCGCGCGCCCCATGGCAACAGCAGACTTTATCAGCCCGGTGGATGGGCGCATCAGCCAGTTAGGTCGCATTGATATCGATCAATTGTTGCAAGCCAAAGGCCATCAATACTCAACAACGGCCTTATTGGGTGGCAATAAAAATCTGGCTAAAAATTTCGAAAACGGCCAATTTGCTTGCCTCTACTTGAGCCCCAAAGACTACCACCGCATCCATATGCCTTGCGACGGCACATTAAGAAGCATGACCTATGTTCCGGGTGCCTTATTTTCAGTCAACCCGACTACGGCTGAAGGCGTGCCAGGTTTGTTTGCTCGTAATGAGCGGGTGGTGTGTGAATTTAGCTCAGCCGAGCATGGCTTGTTTATTATGGTCTTGGTCGGAGCGACCGTCGTCGGCAGCATGGCTACAGTCTGGCACAGCAGCCAAAACGGCATCATTAATCCACCACGCAGCCACAAACCACAGTGCTGGTTTTACGACAACAAAAACATTACATTAAGGCAAGGCGATGAGATGGGGCGCTTTTTACTAGGCTCCACGGTGGTGATGTTATTCGAAAAAGACGCACTGGCATTCAGTGCCGAATGGCAAGCGGCTAGGCCTATTAAAATGGGCGAATTGATGGGCAATAAAAAACCAACTAATTAGGTCCAAGCTACTACTTAGCTGGCTTGTGGTGCAAATGAGCGGCCAACTCATTGAGCGCAGATTCGTAAACCCCGCGCTTAAATTCAATCACGTCCTCTAAGGGCACCCAGTATTCCGCCCAACGCCATGCATCAAATTCAGGATGCTCGGTGGCACGCAATGACACATCGCTGTCACGGCCAACCATGCGTAGTAAATACCAAATTTGCTTTTGGCCTTTGTAGCTACCGCGGTATTCCCGCTTAATCCATGAGTTTGGCACCTCATAACGCAACCAATCTTTAGTACGGCCTAAAATCTGCACGTGCTGCGGCGCCAAACCGACTTCTTCCATCAGTTCGCGGTACATGGCCTGCTCCGGACTTTCACCGTGATTGATGCCACCTTGAGGAAATTGCCAAGCATGTTCACGAATACGCTTGGCCCAAAAAACCTGATTGCTAGCATTACATAAAATAATGCCTACATTCGGGCGAAACCCGTCTCGATCTAACATAACGTTATACTGCCTAAATTATTTACCGCAATTTTTTCATATTTTCCACATTATTGAAAGCAACCATTTACGTATAATAGCCAAGCACATGAATACACTGGTAATTAAAATTTTAAATTTGATGGCCGCCAGGCGAATTTTGTTTTGTCGCCTGCTGAGCTGCACACTATGTTTAATCTGTCTCTTATACACATCTCCGAGCCCACGAGACGGCAAAGTATCTCGTATGCCGTCTTCT
>JBEDKJ010000050.1:0-42327 GCA_041172285.1 Pseudomonadota bacterium | reverse complement strand
TTCCAGGGCAATGTCAACTTCCGGGGCTTTAGGGGCTGGCGCTTCGACTTTTTCTGGCGGGGGTGGCGGGGCCTCTTTGACGACGGCCGGCGGCGTTGCTACTGGCGGTGGCGTTTCCACTGGCGGCGCCACTGGCAAAGGCGGCGAAGGTTGCGGCAGACTGTCCCACAATTCCACTTCCGCCACATTCAACATGGGTGGGGTCGCTTTCCAATTGAACGATAAAAGCAAGGCCGCCAACAACAGCAAATGGACGCCTATTGCCCAAACGCCGGCTTGCCAACACACGTCTTTTTCATAGGCTCTTATCATCATGATGCGCTAAGCAAATTACTGGGCTGGCGATAACAACAGGCCAACCTTATCTACCTGGTTTTGCTTGAGCAGGTCCATCACTGCAATCACGTCATCGTATTTGACGTTTTTATCGGCGGCAATCACCACGGCCCGGTCAGGCGAGGCCGTTAATGCTTGCCTTACCTTGGCCAACAATTGATCGCGCGCCATGGCTTGATTGTCAAATTCAATTTGATTGTTCTGCTTAACGGTTAAAACCAAAGGTGGGACTTGGGATTGCTTTAGGCTCTGCCCTACTTTGGGCAAATCCACCACACCAGGATTGGTCATGGGGGCGGTCACCATAAAGATGACTAACAACACCAAGGTCACGTCTATGTATGGCACGACGTTAATTTGATTCATCATGCGGCGTTTACGGTTGCGTGACATGGCTTAGCTTTTTCTTTGCAAGATGTTGGTGAACTCTTCCATAAAGCTTTCGTAGCGCACCGACAAGCGATCGACCGAGCTGGCAAAGCGGTTATAGGCAATCACCGCTGGTATCGCCGCAAACAAACCTATGGCGGTGGCCACCAGCGCTTCGGCAATCCCCGGTGCCACTTGGCTTAAGGTCGCTTGCGCGACATTAGACAAACCACGGAATGCATTCATGATGCCCCAGACCGTTCCAAACAAACCTATGTAAGGGCTTACTGACCCGACCGAGGCTAAGAACGGTAGGTGGGCATCCAAGTTGTCCAGCTCACGGTTATACGCAGCACGCATAGCACGCCTGGCGCCTTCCATGACGTCCGATACTTCCATGCGCGATTGCTGTTTATGCCTGACGTATTCTTTAAAGCCGGCTTCAAAAATGCTGGCCATGCCTTGGGCTTTCCGCTTACTGGCGCCAAGGCTGTCAAACAATTTATTTAAATCGCCGCCTGCCCAAAAGGCTGCCTCAAATTCCTCGGCACTGCTTTCGGCGCGCTTAATGGTGGCTAACTTAATGAAGATATACCACCAAGAAAACAAGGAGGTGAGGATTAACACCACCAGCACCAATTGAACCGGCAGACTGGCGCCTGCTACCAGTGAAAAAATAGACATGTCATTTGCAACGCTTACGGTCATAGGAGCCCCTGTGGTTTTTCCAATAGTATTTTATGGCGCATTTCAGCTGGCACGCCTATAGGCTTGAAGCTAACAGCATCAACAAAGGCAGCTTTTACCTGCGCGTCTATCAACACCAGCCCATCACGGCTGATGCTTTGCTGCATGATTAAACTGCTGCGCCCGAGTTCGCTTAACTCGCAGCAGACGGCCAGCATGTCGTTGAAATAAGCCGGTTTTTTAAACTGCATGCTTAAACTGTGGATGACGATGATGAGGCCATGCTGGTCTTTTAACTGCGTTTGCTCAAAGCCCAAGGCGCGCAACCATTCGGTTCTGGCCCGCTCCATGAAATTCAAATAATTAGAGTGGTACACCACCCCACCGCTGTCGGTGTCTTCATAATAAACGCGTATAGGCCAAGTAAATTGGCTCACGCTGGCCAATCTTCCGTCATTAAATTTTTTGGCACGGCCAATCCAAAATGCTGATAGGCCAACTGGGTCGCCATGCGCCCGCGTGGCGTGCGCATCAAATAACCTTGTTGGATTAAATAGGGTTCCAATACGTCTTCTATGGTGTCCCGCTCTTCGCCTATGGCCGCTGCCAAATTATCCAAACCCACTGGTCCGCCGGCAAATTTTTCCAGCACCGCCAGCAATAACTTTCTGTCCATCACATCAAAACCGAGCTTGTCCACGTCCAACATTTTTAAAGCGGCATCGGCCACTTCCGCGGACACCGTGCCATCGCCTTTAACTTGGGCGTAATCGCGCACGCGACGTAATAAACGGTTGGCAATGCGTGGCGTACCGCGTGAACGCTTGGCGATTTCTAATGATCCGGTGTCCACCATCGCCACCTCCAGCAATCCGGCACTGCGCTGGACGATGCGCGCCAACTCATCCGCCGTGTAAAACTCCAAGCGAGAGACGATGCCAAACCGATCGCGCAAGGGATTAGTCAGCATGCCGGCTCGGGTGGTGGCGCCAATTAAGGTAAACGGTGGCAAATCCAAACGCACGCTGCGGGCAGCAGGCCCCTCGCCTATCATGATGTCCAAGCGGTAATCTTCCATGGCCGGGTATAAGATCTCTTCGACCACGGGTGACAGGCGATGAATCTCATCGATAAACAAAACGTCATTGGGTTCTAAATTGGTCAGCAACGCCGCCAAATCGCCGGCACGTTCCAACACCGGGCCCGAGGTTTGACGCATGTTAACGCCCATTTCTTTAGCGATGATGTGCGCCAATGTGGTTTTACCCAAACCAGGTGGGCCAAACAACAATACATGATCGAGCGCCTCACTGCGACCTCGCGCCGCATTGATAAAGATCTCCAACTGACTGCGGGCTTTTTCTTGGCCCACGTATTCGTCCAATAACTTAGGACGCAAGGCACGCTCTAAGGCCTCCTCTTGCGGGCTTTCGGTATCAGGGGCGATCAGGCGATCGGTTTCTATCATGGGCGTTTTTCCAATAGGCTTGCGTCGGGGCGCATACCAATGTGCTAAATCAAGCGGGCATAACGGTTATTTTGACAAGGATTTTAAAGCTTGTTTAATGCCTTCTGCAACCGTGCTGTCGCTGGGCAATAATTTCACCGCAGCCAAGGCTTCACGCTCATTGTACCCTAATGAAATAAGGGCATTGAGTACATCGCTGGCGGCCGATTTGGGTTGGCTCGCTGGGCCGGCATTAAGGCCAGCTAGGCTAAATTTATCTTTGAGTTCCAGCAACAAGCGTTCGGCGGTTTTCTTACCCACGCCAGGCACGCGCGTCAGCATGGCGCTGTCTTGCATGGCCACGGCTTGGGCTAGGTCGTCTATAGACAAGCCGCTTAAGATGGATAAAGCCGATTTCGCCCCTATGCCGTTCACTTTCAATAACTGCCTAAAGGTGGCGCGCTCTTGCTCGCTGCCAAAACCGTATAACAATTGGGCATCTTCACGCACGACAAAATGCGTCAATATCGTGACTTTTTCACCTAGGGCGGGCAAAGTATAAAAAGTGCTCATGGGCACTTCGCATTCGTAACCAACCCCATGGCAATCAATCAAGATTAGTGGCGGCGTCTTTTCCAACAGCGTGCCATTCAAACGTCCTATCATTGCAACTCCCTTATTAAGACCCATGCTAAGAATAAGGCATGGCTAGCGATTGTCCTTTAAACCAAACGGCCGCCTCGCACCCTAAATCCGGCGGTGGCTAGTTTACCTAAGCCTTGGCCACCGTGGGCATGGCAAATAGCACACGCCAAGGCATCGGCCGAATCGGGCTTAGGCGTGGCTGCTAAATTAAGCAGGCGTTTCACCATGGCTTGCACTTGTTCTTTATCGGCATGGCCGTTACCCACCACAGCCTGCTTAACCTGCAAGGCCGTGTACTCGGCCACACTCAAATTACGGATAACGGCTGCGCTGATGGCAGCGCCGCGCGCCTGACCCAATAACAGCGTCGACTGCGGATTGACGTTGACGAACACTTTTTCTATGGCCACTTGGCTGGGATGGTAGGTGTCGATGACTTCGAATAAGCCATCCAATATGACTTTTAAGCGAGCCGGCAACTCTTCTCTGTCGTCCTCACCGACCACCTTATTCTTTTTAGCGCTGGCCGTTTTGATGGTGCCGCTGGCAATGTAATGAATTTTTTCGCCGTCTTTTTCAATCAGGCCAAAGCCCGTCATGCACAGGCCAGGGTCGATACCGAGTATGGTGATTTTGGCCACTAGTCGTCGATTAAGGCGCTGGTGTAGACGTCTTGCACGTCGTCTAAATCGTCCAATGCGTCCAATATTTTTTGCATTTTTATCGCATCGTCGCCACTGAGTTCTATTTCATTCATGGGCTTCATGGTGACTTCTGCCATGACCGCTTTCAAGCCGGCCGCCTCCATGGCTTCTTTGACGGCCATAAAGTCATTGGGCGCCGTGATCACCTCTATGCTGCCATCCTCATCGCTGACGACGTCTTCCGCACCTGCGTCCAAAGCCACTTCCATGACTTTATCTTCGTTGGTGCCTGGCTCGTAGACCAAACTGCCGCAATGTTTAAACATAAAGGCCACCGAACCATCGGTACCCAAGTTGCCACCGAATTTAGTCAATGCGTGGCGCACATCGGCTACCGCACGCTGCTTATTGTCGGTTAAACAATCAATAATAATGGACGCACCATTGATGCCATAGCCTTCGTAACGAATTTCTTCGTAGTTCACGCCTTCTAATTCGCCCGTGCCTTTTTTGATGGCGCGCGTGATGTTATCGGCCGGCATGTTTTCTTCCTTGGCCACGGCCACCGCTGCGCGCAAGCGTGGGTTCATGCTCACGTCGCCACCGCTTAAACGGGCTGCAACCGTGATCTCTTTAATAATTTTGGTGAATATTTTGCCGCGCTTGGCATCTTGACGGCCTTTACGATGTTGAATATTCGCCCACTTACTGTGACCTGCCATTTGACCTACCCTTAAGACTTAATAATAGCCACTATTTTATCACAAGCCTGCCTGCCCACATTACTCCTGCCCTTGGGCCGGATCAATTTGCGTGTGCTTACGGATGTTAATGATGGAGATGGTAATCAAGGACAGAGCAATCAACACCATGCCTATCAGTTCATACGGATTGGGCACTTCGTTTAACTGCACCCAGGCGGCGATAACCCCTATCACCGGGGCCAACATCGACGCCATGCTAGCCACGCCAGCAGGCAAACGCTGCAAAGCATAGAGCCATAATACCCATGCCAAGCAACCGCTTAAAAACACATTAAACAGCACGGCATAAATAAAACCACTGGTCCACTGTATGGGCGGTGCCGGCAAAATTAAGGCTATGGCCAGAATAGGAATGGCGCCCAACAACATAGGCCATGCAGTCAGATTGAGCAAATCCAAATGCGGTTCACGTTGATGCAGTTTTTTAGAAATGATGGCGGAAACCGCCCAGGATATGCCCGAACACAAGGCTAAAAACATGCTAAAGCCATCGGCCTTGATGTGCAGCGGATCGAAAATAAACAGCATGCCCGCAAGCGCAAACAGGACCGCCAACCATTGCCAGCCTTGCACCTTTTCACCCAACATGGGCCAAGCAAACAACAGCACCCAAAACGGCATGGTATAAGTGAGCACCGCCGTTTTACCGGCACCACCTGCAACCAAGGCCCATATCAGCAATCCAGTAAAACCCACCGTTTGCAACAAACCCAAGGCCAACATCGTGCGAAAATGGGTCAAGGCCATAGGGCGCTTGGTCAGCGCAATCAAACCAAACAAAACCAAGGCGCCAAAGACAGTGCGCATGGCGGCGAACTGAAATGGGCTAGCGTATTGCACGGCCACCTTCATCACCACCCAGTTGTACCCCCAAATTAAAGTAAGAACGAACAAAGCCAACAAGGCTTTAATGACGGTGTTTTTATGCATGATGGGAGGGAGTAAGTATTTTTTCCAATTCAATTGTGTAACACGCATTATAAGGTGTATATTTTTGACTAACGCTTTTGCAAGGAGAGAATAATGAAAACAATACAACAATTACTGGCGAGCAAAAAACACCAAGAAGTGATCTCGATTGCCCCACACCGCCCAGTGTTTGATGCATTGGTGGTAATGGCAGAGTACGAAATCGGCGCGCTGATGGTGCTTGAAGGAGAGAAACTTGTGGGGATATTCTCTGAGCGTGACTACGCTAGGGAAGTGGTGCTGAAAGGCAAATCCTCAAAAACCACTGCGGTAAGCGAAGTCATGACGGCCAACGTGATTTCCGTTAAATTAAGCGACACCGTTGAGCAAGCCATGACCGTCATGACAGAAAAACGCATACGCCATTTACCGGTGCTGGATAATGCTAAGGTGGTTGGCATGCTTTCTATCGGTGACTTGGTTAAAGAAACCATAGCCTACCAACAAGGTTTAATTAAGCAGCTAGAGTCTTACATTACCGGCTAGGCCAGCCCAGCGCTCAAGAACCTAACAAACAAGACGTTTGTTAGGTTTTTTTATAGGTATTTGGCCACCATGGCATTGTTTAGATTGCCCGCTGCCACTGGCAAACGCACAAAATAGCCACTGCCGGCTGCCTGCTGTATGGCTTCGCCTTTTTTGTTATACATGTATTCCACTAGCAGATCTTGATTACCGCTAGGGTGGATAATTTGCAAGCGATCGCCCACGGAAAATTTATTGCGCGCTTCTATGTCAGCCAAGCCTGTTGTTCCATCGTAAGCCACCACATCACCGACATACAGACTGCGATTGGATACGGAATAACCTTGTTTGTAGTTTTGATGCTCTGCCGTGTGATGGCGCTGATAAAAGCCATCGGTGTAACCACGGTTAGCTAAGTTTTCCAGTTCGCCCAACAAATTCCAATCAAAAGGACGGCCCGCCATCGCGTCGTCTATGGCGACACGGTAGTTTTGGCAAGTGCGCGCTACGTAATAACGGGATTTGGTTCGTCCTTCAATTTTTAAAGAATCCACGCCCATTTTCACCAAGCGCTCCACGTGCTCGATGGCACGCAAATCTTTGCTGTTCATGATGTAGGTACCGTGCTCGTCTTCCAATATAGGCAACAATTCACCAGGTCTACCCTTCTCTTCTATCAAGTAGACCTTATCGGCTAAGGGATGACGGGGCAAGCTGCCGCAACCGGAGAGGCTGGACTTTTCCATCTCGGCTTGAAAGTCGAATTCGTTCAAGCGTATGACGCCGGCCGCATCTTCTGCCGCGTCGTGCACTTTGTAATCCCAGCGACAGGAATTGGTGCAGGTGCCTTGGTTGGGGTCGCGCTGATTAAAATAGCCGGACAGCAAACAGCGCCCAGAATAAGCGATACACAAGGCGCCATGCACGAACACTTCCAGTTCCATTTCTGGGCAGAGTTGGCGTATTTCTTCAATTTCATCCAAGGATAATTCGCGCGACAATATCACCCGCGTCAGACCCAAACTTTGCCAGAATTTAACCGTCGCAAAATTCACCGTGTTGGCTTGCACAGACAAATGCACCGGCATGTCTGGCCATTTTTCACGCACCATCATAATTAAACCCGGATCCGACATGATCAAAGCATCCGGTTGCATGGCAATCACCGGTGCCATATCTGCCATATAGGTTTTCACTTTGGCGTTATGCGGGGCAATGTTGCTGGCGACAAAAAACTTTTTACCGCGCGCGTGGGCTTCGTTAATGCCTAGCTCCAGGTTGGCCATAGTGAAATCGTTATTGCGGGCACGCAGGCTATAACGAGGCTGCCCGGCATAAATGGCATCGGCACCGTAATCAAAAGCCGTGCGCATGCGATCCAAATCGCCAGCCGGCGCAAGTAATTCAGGTAATTTCATCTTAGTCACCAATAATCTTTACCAAGACACGCTTTTTGCGTCTGCCATCAAATTCGCCGTAAAAAATTTGTTCCCAAGGGCCAAAATCCAAACGCCCTTCGGTAATCGCCACCACCACTTCGCGGCCCATTAATTGGCGCTTCATGTGGGCATCGGCATTGTCTTCACCGGTATCGTTATGCCGGTAACCACTGACCGGCTCGTGCGGCGCCAATTTTTCCAACCACTGGGTGTAATCGTGATGCAGACCACGCTCGTCATCATTAATAAAGACGCTGGCGGTGATGTGCATGGCATTAATCAGCACCAATCCCTCGCGCACGCCACTCTCACGCAAGCACTCGTTCACTTGTTCAGTGATGCGGATAAAGGCCACGCGGGTGGGCGGATTAAACCACAGTTCTTTACGGTAACTTTTCATGCTGGGGTTCCTCTTGCAAAAGTAAAATCTAGGCGGCTATTTTAGCATTGGCGGACTACAAACCCAGCATAAAAAAGGCCTCCAATACGGAGGCCTGAGTCGATGCGAGCTTGCCATCAATGGCTTAAATCAATTTGCTGGACAAAGTTTTTGCCTTCGTTGTCGTTGGCTGTTACGTCTAATTTTCCGACCGTGGCAGGCACAAAATTAAATTTAAAGTAGGGGTCTTCCGAGGTGCCCACGCCTACGTCTATGCTTAGCAACGGCGCCGCATTGTAGGAAAATACCACTTTGTTAATGTAAAAAGCCGGCACGAAGCCTTGTGACACTAATTCGCGTTGCAAACCGGTGCGCATGGGGTGCTTGATATTAAACGTCACCGCCGTTGGGCTATTGAGTGTGACGGGTTGATCCACTTTGAATTTTATCTTACCGGCACTGGCACGGATGCTCGCCTCATCACCGTCTACCGTGCCGCCACAGCCACCGGCAGCGCGTATTTCGCGCGTAGCCAAGTACAATTTGCCATCGGCTGTTTCACCCACTAAACGCACAAAGGCATCGGTTTCAAAGCGAATGCGAGTGGCGAGTTGGAAATTGCCCAAGCCTGGGCTTAAATGGTATGTGGCGGTTAAGGGAATGGGATTGGCATCAACAAAAGCGTACAGCTTAGTAATCACCACGCCTTTAGCGGCGGCATTGTCTATGCTGTAAGTGACCGGCACTTGCGCACCGCTCTCGGCACGGCGTGGTGCATCGATTTTAATAAAATCGGCTTCTTGCATGTCGCGCTTAGCAAAGAAGGCCTCTTTCATGATAGGCCATAACTTTGTATCGGGTTCAGCACGCAGTGGCATGGCGATAAATAGCGCCATCACTAATACGGCTTTTAGAAAAATAGCTGGATTTAACGGTTTCATTTTAGTCCCCTCCAAAATTAATCACTGCCAGGCCAGACGGTCTTGCTAAGTTAATCGCTTATTTAAAAATAGGACTTGCCTATGCACGAAAAAATTCACTGGCTTAAAAACGCCGGCTTAATCCATCTGAAAAAACAACTCCACGCCATTGCCTACCGGGTCTTTAAAATTGATCTGCTTTACCTTTAAAACCGGCAAATCGCGCACCGTGTAATTCACCTGGCAAGCTTTAAGGTGCGCTTCCATGGCCGGCATATCGGTGCAGCTAAAGGAAAAATGGTCCACGCTGGTTAATACGTTGGTGAGCATTGCTTCCTCACCACGGTATTCGGCCAGGTGCAACACGACCTTATCGCCTGCATACAACCAAAAACCGCGGCTGCTAAAGCCCTCACGCGGGCCGACTTGCAAACCCACCACATTGCAGTAAAAATCCTTTAATTGCAGCATCGTCTCGTAGGGCGTGCGCAGGTTAAAGTGATTAAGTTCGGTAACCGGCATGCTGTTATCTAGGTGGGCAAAGCAGGCTTAAGCAGCCGGCGTTTGCGTGCGCAAACGAATGTGCAACTCGCGCAATTGTTTTTCGTCCACCGAATTAGGCGCGTTAGTCATCAGGCATTGCGCGCGCTGGGTTTTCGGGAAGGCAATTACGTCGCGTATTGATTCTGCACCGGTCATCAGCGTAACCAATCGGTCTAAACCAAAAGCTAAACCGCCATGCGGTGGCGCACCGTATTGCAAGGCCTCCAATAAAAAGCCGAATTTTTCTTGTGCTTCTTCTTTGCTGATTTTGAGGGCATCGAATACTTTAGATTGGACGTCTTGTTTGTGGATACGCACTGAACCGCCACCCACTTCCCAACCGTTTAACACCATGTCATAGGCTTTGGATAAGGCTGCACCCGGATTGCTGACCAACAAATCTTCGTGGCCGTCCTTGGGCGCGGTAAACGGATGGTGCAAGGCTGCCCATCTGTCGTTTTCTTCGTCGTGCTCAAACATAGGGAAATCCACCACCCATAATGGCGCCCAAGCACGGCCATCGACGTGCCCTTTGTCGTGACCGACTTTGAGGCGCAGGGCACCCAAGGCTTCGTTCACCACTTTGGCTTTATCGGCACCGAAGAAAATGATGTCGCCATTTTGCGCACCGGTTCTATCTATGATGGCCTGCAATGCCGTTGCGTGGATGTTTTTAACGATAGGGCTTTGCAAGCCTTCTTCGTTTAATTTGCTGATGTCATTAATTTTGATGTAAGCCAAACCTTTGGCACCGTAAATTTTCACAAACTCGGTGTAAGCGTCAATTTCGCTACGGGCAATAGCCGCGCCATTAGGCACGCGCAAAGCCGCCACACGGCCGCCGGCCATGTTAGCCGCACCAGCAAACACTTTAAAATCCACGTCCTTCATGACGTCAGACATCTCGGTGATTTCCAAGGTGACGCGCATGTCCGGTTTATCGGAACCATAACGGTTCATGGCTTCATGGAAAGACATGCGGGGGAAGTTGGCAGGCAAATCGACGTTTTGCACTTTTTTCAGCATTTGCCTGATCATTTCCTCAACTATGTCCATGATTTCGTTTTCAGTCATGAAGGAGGTTTCAAGGTCGACTTGCGTGAATTCAGGCTGCCTATCGGCGCGCAAATCTTCATCACGGAAGCATTTGGTAATTTGGAAATACCGATCAAAACCCGACACCATGAGCAATTGTTTAAATAACTGCGGGGATTGTGGCAAGGCAAAGAACTGGCCATCGTGCACACGACTGGGCACCAAGTAATCTCGCGCACCCTCTGGCGTGGAGCGGGTTAACATCGGGGTTTCCACTTCAATAAAGCCATTAGCATCCAAGTAATCGCGCAAGGTTTTAGCCACGCGGTAACGCAACATCATGTTCTTTTGCATGACTGGGCGACGCAAATCGATGTAACGGTGTTCCAAGCGCACGGTTTCCGTGAGGTTTTCGTCGTCCAACATAAATGGCGGTGTTAGCGAGGCATTCAATACCTCGATGTCGGTGGCGATCATTTCCACTTCGCCGGTGGCCAAGTTGGCATTGGTCGCGCCTTCTGGACGGGCACGCACTTCGCAGACGATTTTTAAGACGTATTCACTGCGCACGCTTTCGGCAATAGCAAAAGCCGCCTTAGCATCCGGGTTCACGACGATTTGCGCCAAACCTTCGCGGTCACGCAAATCGATAAAGATCACGCCACCGTGATCACGGCGACGGTGTGCCCAACCGCATAAAGTAACAGTTTGGCCTATGTGTTGGCGGTTTAAATGGCCGCAATAATGGGTACGCATCATAAAAAGTCTTGTAAATAGTCGTTAAAAATTAAAAAATCACGCTGCTGGGTTGGCATGCTTGGCGCTTGCTTTAGTTGGCGGCGCCACCACCCCCATGGAAATAATGTATTTCAGGGCTTCGTCCACGCTCATGTCCAATTCCACCACATCGGCCCGTGGCAGCATCAAAAAATAGCCGCCGGTGGGGTTAGGCGTGGTGGGCACATAGACGCTGAGGTAATCGCCGCTTAAATGGTTGGCCACGTCGCCACCCGGTTTGCCGGTGACGAAGGCGATGGTCCACGTACCCGGCCTTGGAAACTGCACCAACACCGCTTGCCTAAAGGCGTTGCCTGAATCAGAAAATAAGGTGTCCGACACTTGCTTGACACTGGCGTAGATGGATTTCACCACCGGCACTCTGGCCAACAAGGCTTCCCAAACCAATATCATGCGTTTGCCAAAGAAATTGGTGGCAATCACGCCAGTGACAAATACAATCAATAGCGTCAGTATGGCGCCCATGCCTGGAATGTCTAGGCCTAATTGCGCTTTCGGCCGCCAGGTTTCTGGCAACAAAAATAAGCTTTGATCCATCATGCCGACCAAGCCGGAGATCACCCAAACGGTGATAAACAACGGCACTAAGACTAGCAAGCCGGTAATAAAGTATTTTTTCATTTGAATAGACTCATGCAGGCATAGGTATGGAAGCAGACACGCTTGTTAATGGCAAGCACAGCCGCCGGCACAAGGTGCACTGGGCGCTGCCGCTTCAGACTTTTTTTCAGGGCTGCTGTCCTTTTTACTGCTAGCACCGCCATTTTTAAAGTCAGTGGCATACCAACCGCTGCCATTTAATTGAAAACTAGGCGCAGAAAGCTGTTTGCTAAATGCATTGGCACCGCACGCCGGGCAAGCTTCCGTGCTTACTTCACTCATCTTGCGCATGACTTCGGCTTTGTGACCGCAAGTGGCGCATTGGTAATCATAAATAGGCATCAATTCACCTGTCACATCAATTAATTAAGCGCGGATTATACCTTAATTGGCGTGCAGACTAAATCTCGCGCAAGTTAAAATTAGCCGCAGCGTCGGCTTTAGTCCAGCTTAGCCAAAGGGCACGGCAAGCCCGTCGCCACGCTTTGCATTACGGCTTCTATGGCCTGGCAATTTTGCTTGGCATCTTGCAAGCTCAATAAAGGCGAGCTGTTATGCAATACGGAATCGCTAAAATGGCTTATTTCAAGACTAAAGTGGTTGCTCGGCGCGATGCGTTCTTCACCACAACTGCCGTCGTCCAGCCCCCAACTAATTACCGCCTCGTCCTTTTCAAACACCCAGGCGGCGTGGCATTTTATCCAGCCCTTGCTGCCTATGATTTCGTATTCGGATTTACGGCTGCGCTCAAAGCTGACGTCAAAATGACCAAATCGCGCACGCCCTTGGGCATCCAAACCAAAGTCCAACACCCCGCTGCATGCAGTGTCGGCGCCGTGCTCGTTTAACTTGGCCAAGGCGCTTACCTTCATGGCTTGCGTCGGCTGGCCCTGCTCGGCAAAACACCAACGCAGGGCGTGCATCGCGTACGGCCCGATATCCCACATCGCACCGCCGCCATCGGCCATGCTGCGATTGACTCGGTAGAGGCGCGCGGCTTGCATCAAAAATGAAAATGACGCCCGCGCCGACAACACATCCCCTATCAAACCTTGCGCAATCAAGGCTTGCAAGCGCGCATGCTGCGGATGAAAGCGGTACATAAAACCTTCCATCAATTTAACTTGCTGTTGCTGAGCGGCCATGGCCATGGCCTCGATGTCTTGCAGCTTGGTCGCCATGGGTTTTTCTATCAAACAATGCTTGCCCGCGGCGATGGCTTGCATGGCCCAATGCGCATGCTCTTCATTGGCCATAGGGCAATAAATCGCTTCCACCTTGGGGTCATTAATTAAACTGGCCAAATCGTCGTAGCAGTTCACATGCTGACTGTCGCCCACCGCGTATTTAGCTAAGGTAGCCGCGGCTGCCCCGGGCCGGCGGCTGGCAATGGCCACCAGTTGCGCATTAGCGGTCGTCATGATGGCCGGCAGTAAGCGCTCGTTAACGCGAGCGGCGCCCAATATGCCCCAGTTGAGTTTTTTTTGCACGGTCATTTACTCCTCCAACCACTTTATGCTGCAGCCTATACTGGCTATTTGCTCAGCGGGCCCCTTACCAGTCTCGGCGATGCCTCGCATGGCATGAAATAAATCACGGCTGCTGTGGCTGGCCGTTTCTTTTCGGCTTTCATCAAAGCGGCCTCGGTATTGCAGTTGACCTTGACTGTTAAAGCCAAAGAAATCCGGCGTGCACACCGCACCGTAGGCCTTGGCCACTTGCTGGCTGGGGTCCACTAAATAAGCAAAGGGGAAATGCAAGTCAGCCGCTATTTTTTGCATGTGCTCAAAGCCGTCTTCCGGGTAAACGCTTGGGTCATTGGACATAATGGCCACGCTATGGATGCCCAAGCTATTGAGCTCGCGGCAATCGGCCACCAAGCGAGGCAATATCGCTTTGACATAGGGGCAATGGTTGCAAATAAACATCACCAACAAGCCTTTTTCGCCCATCAGTTGATCGCGGCTTAAGCTGCGTCCATCGACGTTAACTAAATTAAAATCCGGTGCCGGCCAACCGAAATCGCATACCGGCGGGTGGATACTTGCCATGCAACACTCCAAATGGTTTTATAATCGAATTTTATCACTTTAATGCTCTGACTCATGGCCATGGCCCGTTTTTATCACCCCCACCCATTAGGCGTAGGCGAAGTCGTCAGCCTATCCGATAACGCCAGCGCCCATGCCACCCGTGCATTGCGTTTGCAAGTGGGCGACCGCATCGGCCTGTTTAATGGCGATGGCCAAGATTACCAATGCGTATTGCGTAGCATCAGCAAAACCGCCACCAGCGTCCAAGTTGAAAGCGCATCCCTAGCAAAAAATGAATCGCCCTTACACATCACGCTATTGCAAGGTATAGCCAGCGGCTCGCGCATGGACTACACCATACAAAAAGCCACGGAATTAGGCGTCACTGCTATCCAACCACTCGCCACCGAGCGCAGCGTGGTTAAACTCAGCGCCGAACGCGCAGAGAAACGCTTGGCGCATTGGCAGAACATCGTTTACTCGGCCTGCGAACAATGCGGCCGCGCCAGCATCCCATCCGTGTTAGCGCCGCTCAGCCTTAGCCAATGGCTGGCCAAGCATGCCGGCAGCCACAGCACGCGAATACTGCTTAATCCGGTGGGCGCAACACGCCTTGCCGATTTAAGTGTTGACCACGGCTCCATTGCATTACTCATAGGCGCAGAAGGCGGTTTGACTGATGCAGAAATCCGCTTGGCTAGCCAGCACGGCTTTCAATCCATCGTTTTGGGCCCGCGCATACTGCGCACCGAGACCGCCGCCCTAACCGCCATCACCGTCATGCAAAGTCTTTGGGGCGATTTTTAGCCCAACACTTGCTTTATTTACAAATTAATTTTATTATTTTGTAAAATTTACAATAAATAAGGCGTAATACCCATGTCACTGGCCCACGCTATTCGTAATCGGCGCAAAGCATTGCGCATGACCCTGCAAACTCTGGCCGCCCAAGTGGCTGCCGATGCAGGCAATTTGTCGCGCATAGAGCGCGGCGAATTGGGTATTAACGAAAGCTTGTTACGTAAGGTGGCCGCCGCATTGGATTGCACCCCGGCTTACTTGTATGCCCACAGCGAACTGCCTGTTAGCACGGCATCAAGTCCAGAAACGCGCTTAGCCAACAAACCCTCATCGCAACCGCATGCCAAAGATTTTGTGCAGTGGTTTCGCTCCGCCACGCCTTACATACACGCCTTTGGCGGCCGCACCTTTGTCATTGCCTTTGGCGGCGAGGTAGTGGACGAAAAACAGTTTGTTGCCTTGTCTCACGATTTAAATTTGCTCGCCAGCCTAGAAGTGCGCTTGGTATTGGTGCACGGCGCCAGGCCGCAAATTGAACGGCGTCTAAAACGCGACAAACTCACGCCTAAATTTGTCGATGGCTTACGCGTGACCGATGACGACGCCATGGAAGCGGTAAAAGAAGCCAATGGCGCCATACGGGTAGAAATAGAAGCCTTGCTGTCCATGGGGCTGGTCAATTCCCCCATGGCCGGCGCGGACATACGCGTGGCCAGTGGCAATTTCGTCACGGCCAAACCGAGTGGCGTGCGTAATGGCGTCGATTTGCAACACACCGGCGAAGTGCGGCGGGTTGATGCCTTTGCCATGCAAAAACGCTTGGACGATGGCGAATTGGTCTTGCTGTCGCCATTGGGCTACTCCCCCACCGGCGAGGCGTTTAACCTCAGCCTGGAAGACGTGGCAGTAAGCGCCGCCATCGCCTTGGATGCGGATAAGCTGATTTTCTTAATGGACTCAGCCGGCGTACACAATTTGCGTGGCGAATTGCTGCGCGAAATGACCGCAGAAAAAGCCGGCAATTTACTGAAAAACATCCAAACTCGGGCGCAGGAAAACGAACAAGCCATCAACGTCTCGGAAGACGTGAACTATTATTTGCCTGCCGCCGTTAGGGCTTGCGGCCATGGCGTCGCGCGCACCCACCTTATTTCTCGGCACATAGACGGCGCCATCATCCAAGAGCTGTTTACCGTCGACGGCATAGGCACCATGGTCACCGAATTAAGCTTAGAGAGCATGCGCCAAGCCGACATCGATGACGTCGGCGGCATACTCAAACTGATCGAACCGCTTGAAGCCGAAGGCTTTTTAGTGCGCCGCGGACGCGAACGCATCGAAATGGAAATCGACCACTTTTACGTGATGGAGCACGACAACCGGGTCATAGGCTGCGCGGCACTTTACCCGTTTAGAGCAGAACGCACGGCGGAATTTGCTTGCTTAGCCATCGACCCCGCTTATCGCGGCGCCGGCCGTGGCGACAAACTATTTTACTTCTGCGCGCAGGCAGCCAAAACATTGGGCTTTAAAAGCTTATTTTGCTTAACCACGCGCACCGAGCACTGGTTTTTAGAGCGCGGCTTCACCGAGCAAAGTGTAGACAAATTGCCCGCGGAAAAACAAAAACTTTATAATTTTCAGCGCAATTCTAAGGTTTTTAACAAAACGCTCTAGTAAATTTTAGTTACAATGTGGCAAAGTTAACCACTCCGCAAATAAAGCCGATGGAATCCCTATGCTAAACCAAACCACTGCCGCAAAAAAAGCCCGCACCTTGGCCGAGGCGCTGCCTTACATCAAACGCTTTTTTGACAAAACCATCGTGATTAAATACGGCGGCAACGCCATGACCGATGAGCACTTAAAAGAGTGCTTCGCACTGGACGTGGTCTTATTAAAATTGGTCGGCATGAACCCGGTGGTGGTCCACGGTGGCGGCCCGCAAATTAATGAGATGCTGGACAAACTGGGCAAAAAAGGCGAGTTCATCCAAGGTATGCGCGTGACCGATGCCGAAACCATGAGCGTAGTGGAAATGGTCTTGGGCGGGCAGGTCAACAAAGAAATCGTTAACCTGATCAATCGCCACGGTGGCAAAGCCGTGGGCTTAACTGGCCAAGACGGCAACTTCATCCATGCCCATAAACTGCTGATGGAAGATTTAAACGACCCTGAAAAAATGATAGACGTGGGACTGGTGGGCGAAATCAGCGCCATCGACCCGAGCATCATCAACTTTCTCGATGGCGGGGATTTCATTCCGGTGGTTGCCCCGATCGGCGTAGGCAAGGACGGCGAATCCTATAACATCAATGCCGATGTGGTGGCGGGCAAGTTGGCCGAGATTTTGGGTGCGGAAAAGCTCATTATGTTGACCAATACCCCAGGCGTACTGGATAAAAATGGCGAGTTGCTGACCGGCCTGACGCCCAAGCAAATTGACGACCTGGTCGCTGACGGCACCCTTTCGGGCGGCATGTTACCAAAAATCGGCTCGGCATTGGATGCCGCGAGAAGCGGAGTTAAAACCGTGCACATCATCGATGGCCGGGTAGAACACGCCTTGCTACTGGAAGTGTTGACCGACGAAGGCGTGGGCACGCTCATTAAGGCCAAATAAATTGGCCCTCAGCAGGGCGGCCAAAGTTTGGGTGTTTGATCTAGACGACACCTTGCATAACGCCAGTGCGCACATTTTTCCGGTCATGAACCAAGCCATGACCAACTACATCATGGACACCTTGGCCATGGATGAGGCAGCTGCGCACGACTTGCGTAGGCACTATTGGCGTGTTTACGGCGCCACGCTCAAAGGCCTGATGCGCCATCATCAAACCGATCCACAACATTTTCTTAAAGTGACGCACCAATTTGACGATTTAGCCGAGCGCGTGATCGCGGTTAAACGCTTGCGCCACCTGATTAAAAGTTTAGCTGGACGCAAGGTGGTGTTCACCAACGCCCCTAGGGAGTATGCACTGAGGGTGCTGAATTTACTTGGTATAGCCGATTGCTTTGAACTGGTGTTCAGTGTTGAATCCACTAAGTTTCACGCCAAACCCTCGCTGCGCGGCTTTCAATTGCTGCTCGCTAGTCTGCGGGTGAAAGCCAGCAACTGCGTGTTATTAGAAGACAACGCCGCGGCCCTGATGACGGCCAAACGACTGGGCATGAAGACCGTCTTGCTCAGCAAAAAATACCACAAACCCAGCTTTGTAGACTACCGCATTAACCAAGTGTTAGCGCTCACTCACATTCGGTTATAATTTAACCAACACTTTATCAATAGCAAGCAAGGGAGAAGCTTATGGCCGGCGAACGCAAACAACAAATTCTAGAAACCCTAGCCAAGATGCTGGAATCGCCTAAGCGCGAAAAAATTACCACGGCCTCCTTGGCCGCCAAATTGGATGTCAGCGAAGCCGCTTTATACCGTCACTTTGCCAACAAAGCACAAATGTTTGAAGGTTTGATTGTGTTTATTGAAGAGACCGTTTTTGGCCTAATCAACAAAATTTGCTCCGAAGAAACCGATGGGCAAAAACAACTGCAACGCATTTTATCCATGCTCTTGGTGTTTGCTGAAAAAAACCCAGGCATGACGCGCGTGTTGATTGGCGATGCCTTGGTCAACGAAGACGAAAAATTGCAAGTGCGCATTAACCAACTAACGGACCGAATAGAAGTCACGCTAAAACAAAGCCTGCGCATAGCCGAAACGCAAACCGGTCACAAAACCGATACCGAAGCCCAAGCCAACTTAATGCTGTGCTTCGTGATGGGACGCTGGCAGCAATTTGCCAAAAGCGGTTTCAAACGCAAGCCCATGGAATTTGCCCAACAACAAATCGTGGTCCTTATTTAGCCTATTAAAACCGCAATAAGGAAAACTATGCCAGGCACTTTTTTTGGATTAACCGAAGCACAAATCACTGAATTGGGCATGACCTATGGTGTAGGCGGCCTGATGCTGTTGATGGTGTTTATAGTCGGCCACTTGGCCTGGGAATCCAAAGCCGGCAAATTTGGTACCTTTGCCCTTTTTCTTGGCCTGACTTTTGGCATGGTTGGCTACATGGCCAAATACGTTATTAAAATCAAACTCGGCATACTGTAAAAGCCGTCTAAAAAAGACCCCCTCAGGCATTAAGCCATCATGGCCATTTTCTTAAGGCATGCGCGCCTCAGCCCTTGCCGAAATAGGGTAATTAAGCAATAATTTAACCTTTGCAAAAAGCCAGCCCTTAAAACTGGCTTTTTGAAGAATTCATTCAAGGTTTTACTGGATTTCTTGTGTGACCGATAGCCACACACGCCGCGTAAAACTGCAAGCATAATCATTAGGGAGAAGTTTATGGCAACACGTAAAGACCTAGCCAACGCCATCCGTGCGTTATCTATGGATGCGGTACAAAAAGCGAATTCTGGACACCCAGGTGCGCCTATGGGCATGGCAGAAATTGCTGAAGAATTGTGGAATCACCATTTAAGCCATAACCCAAAAAATCCTGAATGGGCCAACCGCGATCGCTTTGTGCTTTCTAATGGTCACGGCTCCATGTTGATTTATTCATTGCTACACCTAACTGGTTATGCCTTGCCTATGGATGAATTAAAAACATTCCGTCAATTGCATTCAAAATGCGCTGGTCACCCAGAATACGGTTACGCGCCAGGCGTTGAAACGACCACGGGTCCATTAGGCCAAGGGATTGCCAATGGCGTGGGCTTTGCCATGGCAGAAAAATTATTAGCCAACCAATTCAACAAACCAGGCCATGACATTGTCGATCACCATACCTATGTATTTTTAGGCGACGGCTGCATGATGGAAGGCGTTTCACACGAAGCCTGCGCCTTAGCCGGCACATGGGGCTTGGGTAAATTAACCGCATTTTGGGACGACAACGGCATCTCTATCGACGGCCACATTGAAGGCTGGTACACAGACGATACCGCTAAACGCTTTGAATCATACGGCTGGCACGTGCAATCCGTAGACGGCCATGATGTGGCTGCGATTGGTAAAGCCATTGCTGCGGCTAAAAAAATCACGGACAAACCATCCTTGATTTGCTGTAAAACAGTCATCGGTATGGGTTCCCCAAACAAATCCGGTTCACACGATTGCCACGGTTCAGCCTTGGGTTTAGACGAAGTGGCGGCAACCCGCGCCAACATCGGCTGGCCTCATGAGCCATTTGTCATTCCAGCTGACGTTTACGCTGGTTGGGATGCCACTGCTAAAGGCGCTGCTGCTGAAGCCGCATGGAACAGCAAATTTGCTGCCTACAAAGCAGCCTTCCCAGCTGAAGCCGCTGAATTCTCACGCCGCATGGCAGGCGAATTGCCAGCAAACTGGAAATCAGCCACCGATGCCATCATTGCAGCGACTAATGAAAAAGCCGAAACAGTGGCTACCCGTAAAGCATCACAAAACGTGATCGGTGCGCTTGCGCCGTTGCTGCCAGAGTTCTTGGGCGGCTCAGCCGACTTAACCGGTTCCAACTTAACGTCATGTGGCAGCTTTGTGCACGTGGACGCGAAAAAACCAGGTAACTACATCTCCTACGGCGTACGTGAGTTTGGTATGTTCGCCATCATGAACGGCATGGCCTTGCACGGTGGTCTAGTGCCATTCGGCGGCACCTTCCACATGTTCTCTGATTATGCAAAATCTGCCTTGCGCATGGCTGCATTGATGAAACAACGTTCTATCGCGGTATTGACCCACGACTCCATCGGTCAAGGCGAAGACGGCCCTACCCATCAACCTATCGAGAACACCGCAGGGTTACGCTTGATTCCTAACATGGACGTATGGCGTCCAGGTAGCTCAACCGAAACTGCCGTGGCATGGGTGGCTGCGGTTGAACGCAAAAACGGCCCAAGCAGCTTGGTATTAAGCCGCCAAAACGTGCCTGGCATGAAACACGAGGCCGCGCATTTTGAGTTAATGCGTAAAGGTGCGTACGTGTTATCAGATGCATCAGGCAAAGCCGATGTGATCATCATTGCTAACGGTTCAGAATTGGAATTGGCCGTTAAAGCCGCCGCTGAATTAACCGCTGCCGGCACGAAAGTGCGCGTGGTTTCTATGCCATCAACCAATGTATTTGATCGCCAAGACCAAGCCTACAAAGACAGCGTGTTAACCCCAGGCGTAAAACGCGTGGCGGTCGAAGCTGGCGTAACGGACTTCTGGCGTAAATACGTAGGTTTAGAAGGTGCTGTGGTCGGTATCGACACCTTTGGTGAATCCGCACCGGGTGGCGCATTGATGAAGCACTTTGGCTTTACCGTTGAGAACGTTGTAGCGACTGTTAAATCAGTACTGTAATGTTAATTTGCGCCATCTTGAGTTCGAGTCGCTTCATCGCTCGAGCTTAAGATGCCGTCAACTAACTAACGGTTTAGTTCAAGGGCACCTCCAGTGGGGTGCCCTATTGTTTTATAAAGGCGCTTAACTTCATACCTAGGTATAGCTAAGCCCATCTTTCGAATAACGATAGGAATGATCATGGCAATTCGCGTAGCAATTAATGGTTTCGGTCGCATTGGGCGCATGGTGTTTCGTGCCGCCATCAAGGATTTTACTGATATAGAGGTCGTGGCCATCAATGATTTGTTAGAGCCGGACTACTTGGCCTACATGCTAAAACACGACTCGGTACACGGCCGCTTTAAAGGCGACGTGGCAGTGAGCGATAACAACTTGGTGGTGAATGGCAAAACCATACGCTTAACAGCCGAAAAAGACCCCGCCTATTTGAAATGGAATGAAGTGCAAGCCGACATCGTCATCGAGTGCACGGGCTTTTTCTTAACCCAAGAAAGCTGCCAAAAACACTTAGACGCAGGCGCGAAAAAAGTCGTGCAATCGGCCCCTGCTAAAGACGACACGCCCATGTTTGTTTACGGCGTGAACCACCAAACCTACCAAGGTGAGGCCATCGTATCGGCCGCCTCATGCACCACCAATGGCTTGGCGCCGGTAGCAAAAGTGCTGAACGATGCCTTTGGCATTAAGCGCGGCTTAATGACTACCGTGCACGCGGCCACCGCCTCGCAAAAAACCGTGGACGGCCCATCCAATAAAGACTGGCGTGGTGGTCGTGGCATATTGGAAAACATCATTCCCTCAAGCACAGGCGCCGCCAAAGCCGTGGGCAAGGTGATTCCTAGCTTAAATAAAAAACTCACTGGCATGGCTTTTCGCGTGCCCACCTCAGACGTGTCGGTGGTGGATTTAACCTGCGAGCTGATTAAAGAGACCAGCTACGAGGCTATCTGCCAGGCCATGAAAACCGCTTCCGAAGGCGAACTCAAAGGCGTATTGGGCTACACCGACGACAAAGTGGTGTCCACCGATTTCCGCGGTGAAACCTGCCCGTCGGTATTTGATGCCGAGGCCGGCATGGCGCTGGACTCCACATTTGTTAAGGTGGTGGCATGGTACGACAACGAATACGGCTACACCTGTAATTTGATGCGCTTAGTGCGTTACATCGCTTAGGCTTGACTTCTCGCACTCTAAAAAAAGGAACAACATGGCCGTTATTAAAATGACTGATTTGAATTTACAAGGCAAGCGCGTCTTGATCCGTGCCGATTTAAATGTGCCGGTCAGCAACGGCAAGGTGACATCCGACGCACGCATTAGCGCCTCCATGGCGACCATCAACTTTGCCTTAGAGGCCGGCGCCAAAGTCATGGTGACCTCGCATTTAGGCCGTCCAGAAGAAGGCGTGTACTCCGAAGAAAATTCATTGCAGCCGGTGGTGGATGTGATCAGCGCAAAACTCAATCGGCCGGTACGCTTAATCAAAAACTGGTTGGATGGCGAGGTAGCTGTGGCAGCCGGTGAGTTAGTGGTGCTGGAAAACTGCCGCTTTAATGTAGGCGAGAAGAAAAACAACGACGACTTGTCACAAAAATACGCCAAACTGTGCGACGTGTTTGTCATGGATGCCTTTGGCACGGCCCACAGAGCCGAAGCCTCTACCCACGGCGTGGCAAAGTATGCTGCGGTGGCGGCCGCCGGCATCTTACTGGTCAACGAATTGGAGGCTTTAAGCAAAGCCTTGCTTAATCCAGCCCGACCCATGGTAGCCATTGTTGGCGGCAGCAAGGTCTCGACCAAGCTAACGGTATTGGAAAGTTTGTCTGAAAAAGTAGACCAAATGGTGGTTGGTGGCGGCATCGCCAACACCTTTTTAAAAGCAGCCGGCCATGAAGTAGGCGGCTCGCTGTGCGAAGACGACTTGGTGCCGGTAGCACGCACCTTAATGGACAAAATGAGCCAAAGAGGAGCAAGCATTCCTATTGCTGTCGACGTGGTGTGCGGTAAAAAATTCGCAGCCGACGAGCCCGCTGTAAGGAAAGACGTGGAAAACGTGGCCAAAGATGACATGATTTTTGATATTGGCTCGAAATCTGCTAGTCAAATAGCAGAGATCATTAAACATGCCGGCACCGTGGTTTGGAATGGCCCGGTTGGCGTGTTTGAATTTGACCAATTTGGCGAGGGAACCAAAACCATCGCCATGGCCATTGCCAACAGCAAGGCATTCACCTTGGCTGGCGGCGGCGATACCATAGCCGCCATACAGAAATACGGCATAGAAGATAAAGTGGATTACATCTCGACCGCCGGTGGGGCATTTTTGGAATTCCTAGAAGGCAAAACTTTGCCTGCGGTGGCCATACTAGAGCAACGTGCTGCGCAGTAATACTGAGCCTAAAGCGCAGCATCGTAAAATGGGGCGATATGCCCCATTTTTATTTGAAATTAAAGCAACACTTACGTTGAAAAGGCTAAGCGCTTGACCTTACGCAAAACAAAAATCGTCGCCACCCTAGGCCCCTCCTCAAACAGCGAGGAAATGCTGGCACGCATGATCGCGGCCGGCGTGAACGTGGTCAGGCTCAACTTCTCTCACGGCAGTGCCGAAGAGCACATACACCGAGCCGCCATGGTGCGTGCCATTGCCGCCAAACTCAACCGGCCCATAGGCGTGTTGTGCGACTTACAAGGCCCAAAAATACGCATAGGCCGATTCGAGTTAGGCAAGGTCAGCCTTAAAACCGGGGACGTCTTTATCTTGGATGCCGATTGCGAATTAGGCAATCAATTCCACGTCGGCTTGGATTACAAAACCTTGCCGCAAGAGGTGGCAGAAGGCGTGATTTTATTGTTAGACGACGGCCGTATTAGCATGCAAGTGGACCGGGTTAAAGGCAACCAAATCCATTGCCTAGTATTAAACGGTGGCGTCCTCAGCAATAACAAAGGCATCAATCGCCAAGGTGGCGGCTTGTCTGCCGAAGCCTTGACTAAAAAAGACCGTCTAGACATCAAAACCGCCGTGGCATTGGAAGCCGACTTCATCGCCGTGTCTTTTCCTAAGACCGCCGCCGATGTGGAATTGGCAAGAAGCCTGGTCAAGCAAGCCGGTGGCCATGCCAGCATCATCGCTAAAATAGAACGGGCCGAAGCCATAGACAATTTAGCCGCTATCATTGAGGCCTCGGACGCCATCATGGTGGCCCGCGGCGATTTAGGAGTGGAAGTAGGTGACGCTGCCGTGCCCGGTCTACAGAAACGCATGATACGCATGGCACGAGCGCAAAACAAATTGGTGATCACCGCCACGCAAATGATGGAATCCATGATCAGCAGCCCTATCCCGACGCGAGCGGAAGTGTCCGATGTGGCGAATGCCGTGTTAGACGGTACCGATGCCGTCATGCTGTCGGCAGAAACCGCGGCCGGTCAATACCCACTGGAAACCGTGCAAGCCGTGCACCGAGTGGTCATGGAAGCGGAAAAAGAATACATCAAACTCGAGCACGCCGAAAAACCGGAGCAGGTTTTTTTACAGACCGATGAAACCATTGCTGCCGCGGCCATCTTCACGGCCAAACACTTAAAAGTGAAAGCCATTGCTGCCTTAACGCAATCCGGCAACGCCGCTCGCTGGCTATCCAGAGCCGATGCAGAAGTGCCTATCTATGCGCTTTCTCCAGATAAATTGGCTAGACGCAAACTGACTTTACACCGTGGCGTTTACCCCTTCCCAATTGAACAAGCGAATAAAAACAAAGATGAAATCTTGCACGAAATGGAGCAGGTGTTGTTGCAACAAAAAATGGTCAGCCCGGGCGACACGGTGCTGCTGACTTTTGGTGAACCGATAGGCAGCCCAGGCGGCACCAACACGTTAAAAATTGTCAAAATTGGCCCCATCCTAGCCAAATAAAACCGCTTGGCAGCTCCTTTAAAACCAGGCAAGGCAGATAATGTTTTGTTTGGCTTTAGTTGGCATTTATAATAAGCAATCCTCCCCTTAAAGCTTAAAGCACGGACATGACCACGCCTTTACTCCAAACGCACTTAGCCAGCCTTAAACGCATACACCAAGGTAAAGTGCGCGACATTTATGAAATCGATGCACACACCATGTTGCTGGTTAGCACAGACAGGCTGTCTGCCTTCGACGTGATATTGCCAACCGGCATTGCCCACAAAGGCGCCATGTTGACGCAAATGGCCAATTTTTGGTTTGAAAAACTGCAGCACATAGTGCCCAACCACTTAACCGGCATCGCCCCCAATAGCGTGGTGACGGACCCGACCGAGCAAGCGCAACTGGGCTCGCGTGCCGTGGTGGTAAAAAAATTAAAAGCCCTGCCCATAGAAGCGATCGTGCGTGGCTACTTGGTTGGCAGTGGCTGGAAAGAATACCAAGCGCGTGGCACCGTCTGCGGCATCCCTCTAGCGGCTGGTCTTCAAGAAGCCGCCCAATTAGCCGAACCCATATTCACCCCATCCAGTAAAGCCGCGGTGGGTGAACACGATGAAAACATCAGCCTAGCGCAATGCGCTGATTTGCTTGGTGCAGACATGGCTGCGCAAGTAGCTAAGGTCGCCATTGCCTTGTACAAAGAGGCGGCCGCTTACGCCTTAACACGCGGCATCATCATCGCCGACACCAAATTTGAATTTGGCCTCGACGAGCAAGGCGTGTTGCATGTCATGGACGAGGTACTGACCCCAGACTCATCGCGTTTTTGGCCTGCCGACAGCTACGTCGTGGGTAAAAATCCACCCAGTTATGACAAACAATACGTCCGCGATTGGCTAGAGGCCAGCGGTTGGAATAAAACCGCCCCGGCCCCCGCTCTACCGGCTGATGTGGCAAAGAAAACCAGTGAAAAATACATGGAAGCCTTTGAGCGCCTTACTGGTCATGCCTTAAAAATAGACTAATGGCCGCAAGACCGGTGCCGAGTGATTAAGCAATTAAAAATTTACGCCAAGCAACTCAAACAAGAATTAGCCGTTTACCGCTTATTGTTAAAGCACCCACGCACACCGCGGTTAGCTAAGCTGTTGTTGGCTTTAGCCATAGGCTATTTGTTATTACCCTTCGACCTGATACCGGATTTTATTCCGCTGCTCGGCCAATTGGACGAACTGATCATCATCCCGCTGCTGATTTATTTAGCCGTATTGCTGATACCGAAAAGCCTGCTATTAAGTTGCCGTGCGCAAGTGCAGGCCAGCCTAGCGCCAGAAGTTTAATTGCATTACGCGCGTCAATTTAGCCGGCTCGCTTGCTATAATTGCGGCTCAAAATTTAAGTACAGCATTCATTCATTTTAATAGTTAGGACTCACCCATGTCGTTAAACCAAGTGCCCACCGGTAAAGATGTTCCCAATGATTTCAATGTGATCATTGAAATCCCCATGCAAGGCGACCCCGTTAAATACGAAGTAGACAAAGACAGCGGCGCTATTTTTGTCGACCGTTTTATGGGCACGGCCATGCAATACCCAACGAATTACGGCTACGTGCCTCACACCTTGGCCGATGACGGCGACCCAGTCGATGTTTTAGTCATGACACCTGTGGCACTCATTCCTGGCGTGGTGGTTCGTTGCCGCCCACTAGGCGTATTGCTAATGGAAGACGAAGCCGGTTTAGACGCTAAAGTATTGGCTGTTCCAATAGAAAAAGTGTGCGGTTTGTACGGCCACCTTAAAACCCATAAAGATTTATCGGCCTGGCGTTTGGACATGATTGCCCACTTCTTTGAGCATTACAAAGATTTGGATAAAGGCAAATGGGTCAAAATTAACGGTTGGGGCGATATTGATCAAGCCAAGAAAGAAATCTTGGACGGCGTGGCCAACTACAACAATGCCAAGGTAAAACCAGCGTTCTAGACTTCGTTTAAGGTTAATCGCTAAATGCGATGCAAGCTGGCCGACAGGGCTTTCAATTCCTTTTCGGCTCGCTTGTAATCCGGACAAATACTGGCCACCGTGGCCCAAAATTTTGCCGAGTGGTTCATCTCTTTTAAATGCGCCAACTCGTGGCAAACCACGTAGTTTATGATGTGCGGTGGCGCTTGCAATAAGCGCCAATTCAAACGGATTTGTTTTTTCGAATTGCAACTGCCCCAGCGTGAACTGGCGTTAGATAAAGCCAAGGATGCAAAGCTGACACCAAGCTTACTGGCGAACAGTTGCAAACGCCGGCTAAAATCCAACAAGGCTTGTTTCTTGTACCAAACCAGCACCTTACGCGCCACCAGCTTAGTATCCTGCGGATTGGGCAAGGCCAATTGCAAAATACCAGGCTCGTGCTGCACTGCTTTAGACTGCGCGTCTTGCTCTAGCACCAGTCGCATAGGCTGACCTAAATAAAGCAAACTGTCACCGTGTTGCCAAGCCATGGCAGGCATACTATTGGCACTTAAGGCGGCCAGTTTCTTAACTATCCAGTCGGATTTTTTGACTAATAGGCTTTCTAGCTCCGCTTGCGAGATGCGTTGCGGGGCATGCACCAACAGACCCATGCCCGTTATCTTCAAACCCACGCTTCGGCGTGGACGGCGGCTAAGCTGGTAGGGCACTTGTACACCGCTGGCCAAGGTCAGCAGGTGGCTCATGCTGCGTTAATCACCTGCATTTGCGCCTCTATCCAATGCTCGACTTTAAGGTTGAGCGCATCGGCTTTAAGGTCTGCCGTGGCTATGGCTGGGCCTATGTGCAACTTAATCACACCGGCTCGTTTAATGAAGCCCTTGGGCCAACAATGGCCGGCATTATGCGCCACCGGCAAGACTGGGGTCTTAGTTTGACAGGCCAGCCACGCCCCGCCTATGTGGTATTTACCCTGCTGATGGGGACGCATGCGTGTGCCTTCTGGGAAGATCACCACCCACAAACCTTGTGCCAACCTGGCCTGACCCTTACTCACCAACTGCTTAAGCGCCTCACGCCCAGAGGCGCGGTTAATGGCAATCGGCGAAGTCATGGCCAACCCCCAACCAAAAATGGGGATCCACAATAATTCGCGTTTTAGCACGTAAACTTGGGTAGGAAATATCGCTTGAAAAGCAAAGGTTTCCCAAGTCGATTGGTGTTTAGCCAGAATGATGCAAGGCTTATCGGGTATGTTTTCCATGCCGCTTATCTCATGCCTTACATTGCAGGTGACCCGCAACCACCAAATCATGCTGCGTGCCCAGCCCGAGATAAGTTGGTTGCGCAAGATGGGATGGACTGGCCAGGCCAGCAAGGCGATGAGCGTAAAGACCGGCGCGGTGATCAGTTGGCCGATAAAAAACAAGCTGGAGCGAAGAAAAAGCATGGGCTTATCCCCCATGCGGGCTAGCAATGATGCGTTGCACCGCTTCGGCTAAATCCGCGCAGACCCAAGTGTTGTCTGGCAAGGCTAAATTAGCATCGGCCTTGGCAGCGGCTAAGGTTGCCTCACCCTTACCGCTTAACACCAAGATAGGCTGACAACCGACGGCTGCAAAGGCTTGTAAATCCCTTAAGGCATCGCCCACTGCCGGAACGCCATGCAACTCCACAGCAAAACGTTTAGCGATGTCTTCCACCATGGCCACGTCGGGTTTACGGCAACGGCAATGGTCGTCTGCGGCATGCGGGCAATAGAATATGGCATCAATACGGCCGCCCACTGCGGCCAATTCGCGGTTCATTTTCTCGTGTATGCTGTTGAGTGTGGCCATGTCGAATAAGCCGCGGCTGATACCCGATTGATTGGTGGCCACCGCTACCCGGTAACCGGATTGGTTAAGCAAGGCAATCGCGTCCAAACTGCCCGGCAAAGCCACCCACTCATTGGGACTTTTGATGAAATTAGCGGAATCCCGATTGATGACGCCGTCCCTATCTAAAATCACTAATTTCATTGGGCTACCGTGCTTAGCTGGCTAGTTTGGACAAGTCGGCCACGCGGTTCATGGTTTGATGCAACAGCGCCAGCAAGCCTAAACGGTTGGCTTTTAAGGCCGGGTCATCGGCGTTAACCATGACCTTATCGAAAAAAGCATCGACCGGCGCTTTCAGGGCCGCTAAAGATTGCAAGGATGCCGTGTAATCCCCCAAGTCAAACAAGCGATTGGCTTCTGGCACCACCGCCATTAAGGCTTGATTCAGGGCTATTTCTGCCGGTTCTTGCAACAAGCTGGCCTGCACTTGCGCTGGCACTGCTGCGTCCACTTTTTTCAGTATATTGCTCACGCGCTTATTGGCAGCGGCCAAGGCCGGCGCTTCGGCTAAGGCAGAGAAAGCCTTAACCGCTTCTAAACGCTGTGGCACCAGATGGATTTGTTCTGGCATTTGACTCAGCACTGCCTCCACTTCCAGGGCACTGTAGCCTTGTTCTTGCAGCGTATTGGCCAATCGGTCGAAGCAAAATGCCGATACCGCTAAACGCGTTTCCTCACCTAAGCCAGGAAAGCCGCTGGCCGCCGTGCTTAACAAGGCCGACAAATTTAAAACCAACTTGTTTTCTATCAGCATGCGCAGCACACCCAAGGCATGCCGGCGCAAACCAAAGGGGTCTTTATCGCCACTGGGTTTTTCACCTATGCTAAATAAACCCAGCAAGGTTTCTAATTTATCCGCCAAAGCCACGGCAATACCGACTGGATGACGTGGCAAGCTGTCGCCCGCAAAGCGCGGTTTGTAATGGTCTTCTATGGCATACGCCACGTTATCGTCTATGCCTTCGTGTTGGGCGTAATAACGGCCCATGATGCCCTGCAACTCAGGAAATTCACCCACCATGTCGGTGACCAAATCGGCCTTGGCCAATTGCGCTGCCAATGCGGCTTGTTTGGCTAAGTCTGCGCCGCCTAACTGCATGGCAATGGCACTGGCCATTGCACTCACCCTGGCCGTGCGCTCGCCTTGTGAGCCGAGCTTATTGTGGTAAACCACTTTATTCAAACTCTCTAGGCGGCTGGCTAAGGTTTTTTTGCGGTCTTGATCAAAGAAGAATTTGGCGTCGGCCAGACGCGGGCGCACCACCCGTTCATTGCCACCTATCACGGCACTGGCATCGTCTGGACTGATGTTGGATACAATCAAAAAGCGGTTGGTTAACTTAGCCTGCGCGTCCAACAAAGGGAAGTACTTTTGGTTGGCCTTCATGGTCAAAATCAAGCATTCTTGCGGCACTTCCAAATACACGGCTTCAAATTGGCCCAGCAAAACATTGGGGCGCTCAACCAAGGCCGTCACTTCATCCAACAAGGCTTCGTCTTGTATTGGTTTGAGTTGCAGTTTGGCTGCAGCGGCATTGAGTTGCCCTAGAATGTCAGCGCGACGCTCAGCGAAACTGGCTATCACTGCGCCCTCTTGCCTAAGCTGGGTAGCGTAGCTATCGGCATCGTTTAGGGTAATCGGCGATACCTTAGCCTCAAAACGGTGACCTTGAGTTTGCGCGGTCGCCGTTAAACCAAGCGCCGTCACCGGCACCACCTCATTGCCGTGCATGGCTACCAAGCCGTGTGCAGGGCGCACAAAATTAACGTTGCTCCACCCGTCGGCCAATTGGTAGCTCATGACTTTGGGTATAGGCAACTTGGCGATGGCCTCGTTTAAAGCCGATTGCAATCCGTCTTTTAAGCTCTGGCCTTTTTGCGTCACCTGAATAAACAAAGCCTCGTTTTTACCGTCCATTTGACGGCTGAGTTGCGGCACAGCGGATTCGTCTAAACCCAGTCCATTTAAGCGTTTAATTAAAGCCGGCGTGGGCTGCCCGTTTGCGTCCAAGCCCACACTGACTGGCATCAGTTTTTGCACACTGGTTTTATCCGCGGCCATGGCCGCAACCTTGGTCGCATGCATGGCCAAACGGCGCGGCGTGGCATAAGCGGTCAAACTACTGCTGGTATCAACCAAGCCCAATGCGTGCAAGTTTTCAAATAACAATTCAGAAAAAGCCTGACCCAATTTGTTTAACACCTTGGGTGGCAACTCTTCTACAAACAATTCGACTAACAGGTTTTTTTGACTCATGCTGCGGCTTTCTTGGCTAAATCGGTTAACACTTCATCCGCCCAATCCTTGGGCGCCATAGGGAAGCCTAAACGGGCACGGCTGTCTAAATAACTGGCCGCGACTGATCTGGCCAAGTTGCGTATGCGGCCTATGTAGCCGGCACGTTCAGTGACTGAAATGGCGCCGCGTGCATCCAATAAATTGAAGGTATGGGCGGCTTTAAGCACTTGTTCGTAAGCCGGCAGGGCCAACTGGTTTTCCATGAGATGCTGGGCTTGTTTCTCGTGCGCGGTAAACGCGGTGAATAAGAAATCGGCATCCGAATGCTCAAAGTTATAGGCAGATTGCTCTTTTTCATTTTGCAAGTAAACGTCACCGTAACTTAAACGCTCGCCGTTTGGTCCAACCGTCCAGGTTAAATCGTAAACGTTATCCACGCCTTGCAAATACATGGCCAATCGCTCTAAACCGTAAGTAATTTCACCGGTAATGGGTTTGCAATTGATGCCTCCTACTTGTTGAAAATAGGTGAATTGGGTGACCTCCATGCCGTTTAGCCAAACCTCCCAACCCAAGCCCCAAGCGCCTAAGGTTGGGTTTTCCCAGTCGTCCTCAACAAAGCGTATGTCGTTTTTTTTCAAATCAAAACCCAAGGCCGCCAAGGAACCCAAGTACAGCTCCAATATGTCGGCAGGCGCGGGTTTTAACACCACCTGAAATTGATAATAGTGCTGCAAGCGATTGGGATTTTCACCGTAGCGCCCGTCTTTAGGACGACGACTGGGTTGCACGTAGGCCGCTTTCCATGGCTCAGGGCCGAGTGAGCGTAAAAAGGTAGCCGTGTGCGAAGTGCCGGCACCCACTTCCATGTCATAGGGTTGCAAGAGGGCGCAACCGCGGTCCGACCAATAGGTTTGCAGGGTGAGGATAATTTGTTGAAATGTAAGCGCCATGATGGATGCCTGTGGTTTAGTTGCTGGCTTTTGCCGCAAGCCGTAAAGCTGGAATTTTACTTTGTTTTAGCCGGCCTTGCCAAAAAATTAGGCACAAAAATGGCCAATAAACCCAGAAAACACAGCAGTAAAACCGGCTTGTTGGCGAAACGCACATAAGGGGTGCTGCCGCTGTAACCTTGCGCCATCACCTGCAAAGTGCTCACGCTAAAATGCGGCGCCTGTGCCAAGACCTGACCGCGCTTGTCTATCATGGCAGTGGCACCGGTATTGGTGGCCCGCAATACAGTGCGTCCGGTTTCCATGGCGCGCGCTTGCGAAAACTGCAAATGCTGATAGGCGGCAATGGAACGACCGTACCAGGCATCATTACTGACATTGACCAATAAGCTGGCCGCTGGCAATTGCCGAATAATTTCTTCACCAAATACGTCTTCGTAGCAAATATTCATCGCCACTTTTTGCCCAGCTATGGCCATAGGCTGCGGCTGTATCGTGCCACGCGACAAATCGCTTAATGGCATATTTAGCCAGTCCCGGTAAATCCAAGCAAACACGGCTTTGAATGGAATGAATTCGCCAAATGGCACCAAATGAGACTTGCGATACACTTCGCTGCCCGTACCCGCCATATTCAGCATGCTATTAAAATACTGGCCATGCTCGAACTCAATCACACCGGCCAATACCGCCCCGTTATTTTTTTGGGCAAGCGCCTTGATGCGTGCTTTAAATTCAGCCGGCAAGGCACTGGAGAGCATGGGCAGGGCCGTTTCTGGCATGACAATAAGCTGTGCGTCACTCGCCTCTGCCAAGCGCAAATAATGCGCCAAGGTGCGCTCCACCATGTCTGGCGACCACTTTAAATCTTGTGCGATATTGCCTTGCAACAAGGCGACTTTAATCGGCGCCGACTGCGCATGCGTCCACTGCACTTGCTTGACGGCATAGCCCACTAAAACGAGCATCAGCATGCCGTAGATTAAGCGGCATTTTAGTTTGGCGGGAGCCGGCAGCGAGCTAAAACAATAGGCCGCAGCACAAGCTAGCGCAACGGTTATAAGGGATACCCCGTACACCCCAAGTATAGGCAGGTAGCCCGCTAAAGGGCTGGCTGGTACTTGGCTGTAGCCCATGCTTAACCAAGGGAAGCCCGTGAAAACCCAACTGCGCGTCCAATCAGCCAGGGCCCACCATACCGGCACCGCTATCAGCAATTGACTGGATTGCGCCTTGCTGGTTTTTAGGCTGAGCCAGCCCACTAGCGCAGGGAAAAGCGCCAAAAATGCACATAGCAACAGGGTGGCCAAGGCGGCCATCCACATAGGCATGTGACCAAAATCGTGCAGGCTGATGTAGATCCAATAGATGCCCGTGCAGAACAAGCCCAGTCCATAAAAAAAGCCGGCTAGGGCGGCTTGCTTAGGGCTGTCGCATTGCCACCAAACCCAGCACAAGGCAGCAAGGGAGAGCAGGCTTAGGGTGTATAAGTAAAAAGGCGCAAAACCCAATACACAGGTTGCGCCTAATAAAAATAAACACAGGACTTGGACTAAACGGGGTGAGTTAAACATGGGCTAAATTGTAGCCTGTTATAGCCCTTAACCGCAAAGCAATCAGGCGGCTTGTTAGGCCGTGGTTTATTCGGTCTTGCTGGGCACGTCGTATTTTTTACCGGCGTCCGCCCCTTCGCTGCCATCGTTATTGATGAACACCACTTGCACAACTTTGTTATCGATAAAATCCAACTCGGTGGTTTCATAATAACTGCCGTCGGCAGCAGTATTGATATAGTGGTATTGCCAGATGGAGGCGACTACCTTGCCAGTGCTTTTCACTTTCACGTCGTCGGCTTTGGCCGGTTCGCCAAACTGGGCGATGATTTTTGCTTTGTCAAAGCCGTTTATGGCACCGACAAAATCTTTTTCTAGGGTAGGAATTTCTAATACGGCTGGCGCTTCTTCCGCCTTAACTGCCGACATCAGCAAAAGCGAGCTCAAGACTACCGCAAATAATGCACTGTATTTCATTACCGACTCCAATCAAAAAAGCGTTATTTATAAATGCCACACAGGCTGTGAGCAGGCCAAGCTAGAATAAGTTCCTGGATGAACACGGCGTCATATGATCAGTCACGCCTAGTCTAGGCTGCAGCATCCGCGTCGCTTAATACTTCCAACATCAGGGTGTGCAAGCGGCGGCTGTCGGCGCGCAATACTTTAAAGCGCAAGCCGCTAAAGGTAATCTCATCGTCGCGTTTAGGCAGGTGCCCAAACTGATGGACCACCAGTCCGCCGACTGTGGAGAATTCTTCATCGCTTAATTCGCAGCCTATCACCGCATTAAAATCGGCAATTTCCGTTAGGGCTTTCACTCGGTATTGGCCCTCGGCATTTTGTATGATGTTGTCTTCTTCTTCGTCGTAATCGTACTCGTCCTCGATTTCACCGACAATTTGCTCGAGCACGTCCTCTATGGTCACCATGCCGGCGACACCGCCGTACTCATCGACCACAATGGCAATATGATTGCGATTGCCACGGAATTCTTTCAATAAAATATTGAGTCGCTTGGATTCAGGAATAAACACCGCTGGACGCAACATGTCGCGGACTTCAAACTCTTCGCCGGCGTAATAGCGCAATAAATCTTTGGCCAACAATATGCCTATCACGTCGTTTTTATCGTCTTCAATAACAGGAAAGCGCGAGTGCGCCGTTTCAATGACGTGCGGTATAAAAGTTTCCGGGGGATGGGTGATGTCGATGACATCCATTTGCGAGCGCGGAATCATGATGTCGCGCACTTGCATTTCACTGACTTGCAGCACGCCCTCTATCATGGCGAGCGAATCTGCATCCATCAAACTGTTTTCATAAGCGCCGTGTAACAGCGCCACAAGTTGCTCGCGATCTTCTGGTTCGCGCATTAAAAAATGACTTAAACGTTCTAATAAACTGGGTTTTTCCGACTCGTCAGCCATGACAGGCGTCCTATGTAATGAGATAGGGATCAGCATACCCTAATTTTGTGACAATTGCAGTTTCTATGCTTTCCATTAAGGCCGCTTGGGCGTCATTTTCATGGTCGTAGCCATGCAAATGCAAGATGCCGTGCACGGTTAAATGCGCGTAATGCGCTATCAAGGTCTTCCCTTGGGCCATTGCTTCGCTGGCCACCACCGGTGCACAAATAATGATGTCGCCAATTAAATGCGGCTCGGCGCTTAAAGAAAAAGTCAGCACGTTGGTGGCGTAATCTTTGCTCCGGTAATGCTTATTGAGCGCGCGCCCTTCGGCTTCGTCGACTAGGCGTATCGTGACTTCCGTGTCCACCCTAAGCGCTGCCTTCACCCATGAGCGAAATTGCGCTCGACTGGGCAGCGGGCTAAGCTCACTGGCGTATTGAACGGCTAGTTTTAGTTTGGGCATGGCACCGAGGGCTTGCAGGGCGAAAGCGCACTAGTTTGATTGCTGCGTTGGGCAATCCACATAAGGGTAGCGCACATGGCCATAACGGATCACCAAGATGGCAATCGCGATCAAGAAGATGGAGCCGGATAGCGCCAGCATTTGCAAGGCATTAATCTCGGCCACTTCCAACACCAAATAGCGCGCCAAGGCAATGATACCGATGTAAAGCGGGTACCTAACCGGTAAATTACCCGAGCCCAAGTAGTGGTTCAGCATGGACATCACTTCTAGGTAGAGGAACAGCAAAAGCAGATCGCCGACAGCAATGGCGCGCGCCTGATATATATGCAATATGGCTTCAAACACCGCGAAAATGGTCGCCATGGCAATGGTGATCAATACGCCTTGCTCGACTACACCAAGGCCACGTTGCACAAATTTACTGAATTTATTTGGGGTCATTGCTAACTCGCTTTATCAAAGTATGCTGGTCATTATACTACTCGTTTTTAGCCATTGCCTTAGGGCCGGCACTTAAAATGGCGCCGGTCGATTACTTGTCGGCCTGTTGCTCATACTGCTCGTAGGCATTGACGATCTTCTGCACCAAGGGATGGCGCACCACATCCGCCGTTAAGAAGTGTGTCATGGCTATGCCTTTGATGTCTTTTAAAACCTTTTGCGCTTCTACCAAGCCGCTTTTTTGATGGCGCTGCAAATCAATTTGCGTCACGTCGCCAGTGATCACGGCTTTCGTGCCAAAGCCTATACGGGTTAAAAACATTTTCATTTGTTCAGGCGTGGTGTTTTGCGCTTCGTCCAAAATAATAAAGCTCTGGTTTAGAGTCCGGCCGCGCATGTAGGCCAAAGGCGCCACTTCTATGGCGCCGCGTTCAAACATTTTATTGACCGTGTCGTACCCGGCCAAATCGTATAATGCGTCGTACAAAGGCCGTAAGTAGGGGTCGACTTTTTGGTTTAAATCGCCAGGTAAAAAGCCTAGTTTCTCGCCGGCCTCAACCGCTGGCCTCACCAAAACAATGCGTTTGACTCTGTCTCGGCTCATGGCATCCACAGCACTGGCCACCGCCAAATACGTTTTACCGGTGCCGGCTGGGCCTATGCCAAAGGTAATGTCGTGATCTTGGATTTGCTGCAAATAAGCAATTTGCCGGGGCGTTCGGCCATGCAATTCGGCCCGACGCGTCATCAACACCGGCGCATTGGAACTGGCTACGTCCTCTGGCTTGAGCTTGTTGATCTCGACTAAGCCTAATTGGATTTCATCTAAGCCTATCGGCTGCTTAGCGCGCGCGTAAAAATTTTCCACTAACTGCGCGGCCAATCGCTCATTGTGCACGTCGCCAACAAAACGCAGGTGCGCGCCACGGCGTATGATTTGCACGTCCAAGGCATCGGCAATCTGTTTAATGTTTTCATCCAATACGCCGCACAAATTGGCTAAACGAAGGTTATCTTCTGGGCTTAAGGTAATTTCCATAGGCTGTCTTTTGCTTAATGACTGATCAATTCGCCGCGCAAACGCTTGGGATTGCTGACATCGGTAATGCGCACATTAACAAATTGATGAATGAGGTCGCTGTCGCCCTGCAGGTCGACGATGCGGTTGTTATCGGTTTTACCTGCCAGTTCCAGGCTGTTTTTCCAAGATGCGCTTTCTATTAAGACGCGCTGCACGCTGCCCAACATGGCTTCACTAATGCGTTTACCCTGCGCCTCATTGATGGCTTGCAATTTAGTCAATCGGGCTAATTTCTCGGCTTGCGTGGTGTCGTCGCTTAAGTATGAGGCGGGCGTGCCAGGGCGTGGGCTGTATAAAAAGCTAAAGCTGTAATCAAAGCCAATGTCTTGCATCAACTGAGCGGTGGCTTCAAATTCGGCTTCGGTTTCACCTGGGAAACCAACGATAAAATCCGAGGTAAAGGTCAAATTTGCATTGGCAGCGCGCAACTTACGCACGGTGGATTTGAATTGCAAAGCCGTGTAATTACGCTTCATGGCCATGAGCACCCGATCCGAGCCTGCTTGCACTGGCAAATGCAAGTGCACGGCCAACTTACTGATGTTCGCAAAGCAATCGATTAGGCGCTGTGTCATCTCATTGGGGTGACTGGTGGTAAAACGGATGCGCTCTATCTGCGGAATTTCCGCGATGTACTCTATGAGCATGGCCAAATCTGCTTCCAAACCCTCGTGCTCGGCGCGATAAGCGTTGACGTTTTGACCTAACAGAGTGATCTCTTTGACCCCTTGCTCTGCCAACTGCACGGCTTCAGTTAGGATGGCGGCAAACGGACGTGACACTTCCTCACCTCGCGTATACGGCACCACACAAAAACTGCAATATTTACTGCAGCCTTCCATGATGCTTAAAAAAGCACTGGCGCCCTCCACCCGTGGTGGTGGCAAATGATCGAATTTTTCTATCTCGGGAAAGGAAATGTCCACCTGCGACTGCCCACTGGCTTGCCGTTGCTTAATCAAATCAGGCAGCCTATGCAAAGTTTGTGGCCCAAACACCAAATCCACAAAAGGCGCACGCTTGATGATGTTGTCACCTTCTTGCGAGGCCACGCAGCCGCCGACGCCTATGACTAAGTTTGGATTTTTGTTTTTTAGGGGAATAAAACGGCCCAAATGACTAAAAACTTTATCTTCGGCTTTTTCCCTTACCGAGCAGGTGTTGAGCAAGATGACGTCGGCGTCCTCCGGCGTCTGCGTCTCGACCATGCCATCGGCGGCCGCCAACATGTCTGCCATGCGCGCTGAGTCGTACTCATTCATCTGGCAGCCAAAGGTTTTAATAAAGACTTTTTTTGGTTCCGCACTCGCGCTGATTGGCGAATTTATGGAAATTTTTTTTGCATTCAAAGCGTCATGACCCATTTACAGTAAGCTTGATTTTAGCGCATTTGTGCAGGTGCTTCACGCAAAGTTGTGGGCTGCAGGGTAAAATAGGCAAAAATTGAGACCTTTAGCTTATGCAAGCACTGCCTATTTTCATGAACATCAACCAACGCCTCTGCGTCGTCATAGGCGCCGGCGAGGTCGCGGCCCGTAAAGTAACCATGCTCTTAAGAGCGCAAGCCAGCGTGACCGTTTACGCCCCGGAAATTTGCCCTACGCTGGCCGACTTAGTTGAGGCTGGGCGCATACGCTACCAGCCAGCCCGCTTTGCAGAGCAACAATTAAGTGGTGCATGCATGGTTATCGCCGCCACCAATGACTTGCAGGTCAACACGGCTGTGTCGCTTGCCGCTCAAGCGAACAACATCCCGGTCAACGTGGTCGATGCCCCGGCATTATGCACGTTCACCATGGCGTCCATAGTGGAAAGATCGCCCATCGTCATTGCCATTTCCAGCGAGGGCAACGCGCCGGTCTTGGCCCGTTATTTGCGTAGCAAAATTGAAACCATGCTGCCCGCTGGTTACGGTCGCATCGCCGCCATTGCCGGAGAGTTTAGGGATAAAGTTAAAAGTAAGTACGCCACCAGCCAAGCCCGCCGGATCTTTTGGGAAGGCGTGCTGCAAGGCCCGATAGTGGAACGCATATTAGCCGGCCAAGAAGCCGCCGCCAGAATCGGCTTAGACCAACTCTTAGCTGACGACACGGCGTCGCAACAACACGGCGAAGTCTATTTGGTTGGTGGCGGCCCTGGCGATCCAGACTTGCTGACCTTTCGCGCCTTGCGCTTGATGCAGCAATGCGACGTCTGCGTCTACGACAAACTGGTGAGCCGCGAGGTTTTGGATTTGGTTAGGCGCGATGCAGAACTCATCTACGTCGGTAAATCGCGCGACCAACACACCTTGCCTCAAGAGGAAATCAATCAATTGCTAGCGCGCTTAGCATTAGCCGGTAAACGCGTGTTGCGTTTAAAAGGTGGCGACCCCTTTATTTTTGGTCGAGGCGGTGAAGAAATTGAAACCCTAATGCAACAAGGCGTGCCATTCCAAGTTGTGCCTGGCATCACGGCGGCCAACGGTGTATCCAGCTACGCCGGCATACCCTTAACCCACCGAGATTATGCCCAAGCCTGTCTGTTCATTACCGGCCACTTAAAAAATGGTGTACTGGATTTAGATTGGGCGGCCATGGCCAGACCGCAACAAACCGTGGTGATCTACATGGGCTTGGTTGGCTTGGAGCAAATCTGCCAGCAATTGATGGCCCATGGCGTAGCCCCCGACATGCCAGCCGCGGTAATACAACAAGGCACCACGCAGAATCAAAGAGTAGTAAGCGCTAACTTAAGTAACTTGGCTAGCCAAGTGGCCGCGGCCAAAATGAAAGCCCCATGCTTAACCATTATTGGCCAAGTGGTGCAATTACGTGAAAAATTAAATTGGTTTGAACCGCACACTCAAGGCGCCGATTAATTTTTGATGGGGATGGTCAACCTAGCTTCCAAACCGCCTTCTGGGCGATTAATCAACTGCAATTTACCCTGATGCAACTTGGCTATGCGATCCGCAATGGCCAGACCCAAGCCGCTGCCACCGGCATTACTGCGCGCACTGTCTAAGCGCTCAAACGGACGCAATAATTTCTCCAAGTGCGTATCCGGAATGCCAGGGCCGTTATCAAATACACTAATCACGATGTGCTCAGCCGAAATGCTGCTGGCTACTCGCACCTGACCGCCACCGTAGGCATAGGCATTGCCCACTAAATTATCCAATAAGCGCTGCATGGCCAAGGGCTTGATTGGCACGACATAGTTGGCCGCCAATTGGACGACGATGTCACGTCCGGCGCGCAACTGCCTATCATGCAAGGCTTGCAATAGGCTGTTAATGTCTGTCATGTGCGTGGGCTCGCCTTCCACGCCTTTTACGAAATCCAAGAATTGGTGGATGATGTTATCCATGTCAGCAATGTCTTCCACCATGCCGTGTTTGAGGCTGGCGCAGCCCTCTTCAGGCAGCATTTCCACGGCCAAGCGTAAGCGCGCCAGCGGCGTGCGTATGTCGTGCGAAACACCGGCTAAAATCAGCGTGCGCTCCGCATCCAATTCCGCCAGTGAATCCGCCATTTTATTGAAGGTGTCGTTCACTTCCTGCAACTCAGCAAAGCTGCCTTCCGGTAGTTTTTCTGGCTGCTCACCATTACGCAAGCGGTCGGCTGCATTCATTAATAAATGCAAGGGGCGGTTGATTCGGATGGCAATAAAGTAGCCGGCGCCTAAGGACAAAGCCAACACCAAAGCGGCCCAACCCAGCCATTGCCAAGGAAAAGCCCGCTCAACGTGCACCCTTGGTATGACCACCCAATAATCGTCAGGGCCGATATTGAAACTGATCCAAAGCCCTTGCACCCCATAATGGTTTACCGTAATGATGGTTTCCGGGCCCAAACGCTGGCGGATTTTGTTTGCCACCAGGTTGATGAAGGGATCCGGCGGCAAGGGCTCGATTTCTTCCATGAAATCCGCGTAATAGATACGCACGCCTTCTTTACCGGTGATTTCTGATAGCAGCGCCAAGCGCAAGCTTTCTTGCGAAGCGATCAATGAAGCGCGCGTGTAGTTAACCACGGTAACGGCTTGCAGAGCCGTGGCCTCTGCGCGTGGCTCACGCTCAAAGTACTCAAAAATCTGCAGGGATGCCACTTGCGCGACGGCCAACAACACCGCAATCAGTAGCATCACCCTGGCCAGCAGGGTCTTAGGAAGGAGTATCGGTTTCAAATGGCGATCTGCTTAAAAAATGGAAGTAGCCAGCATGCAGTATGGCCTTACTCGTCTAGCGCACCGTCTGGAATAAAGACATAGCCAAAGCCCCACATGGTTTGCAAATAACGCGGGTGCGCCACATCCGGCTCTATCAGTTTACGTAAGCGTGATACTTGTACGTCTATGCTACGGTCAAATACATCCAATTCACGGCCTCGTGCTAACTGCATCAAACGGTCTCGAGACAGGGGTTGACGCGGGTGATCCACAAAGACTTTGAGCAAAGCAAATTCACCGCTGGTGATGGTGATGGAGGCACCGTCCTTAGTAAGCGATCGGCTGCTGGCACTGAAAATAAAATCACCTATGGCCACGTTGTCGACATTTAAAGCCGGCGCACTGGGTTGCAAACGCTCGTGCCGGCGCATTACGGCATTGATTCGCGCTAACAATTCACGTGGGTTAAATGGCTTGGGCAAATAATCGTCGGCGCCCATCTCCAAGCCTATGATACGGTCGACCTCATCGCCTCTGGCAGTCAGCATAATGATGGGCAATATGGTCCCTGTGCCACGAATTCGCCTGCAGATGGATAAACCGTCTTCGCCCGGCAACATCAAATCCAGCACCAACAAGTCAATCGGCTCACTGGCTAAGACCGCATCCATCTCATTGGCGTCGGATGCCACTTTAATAATGTAACCTTGTTCGGTTAAATAACGCTGCAACAATTCACGCAAACGCACATCATCGTCCACGACTAATATTTTTTTGTTTTGATTGATCATATTGACACTCGCACTGTGTTTTTTGGGGATAAACGCCGATTAATTAGCCTAAATCTTAGGCCCCTACCCAGCTAATAGCTTTCATCTTCCAGTGTATGCTAATTTCGTTGATTTTCAAATGCAGGCCGATTAATTTGCCCATGGCCTGGCAACGCTATGGCAGACAACTGCAGTCGTTAAAAGAAGAACTTAGTGGCATTTTTTTAGTCCTAAAGTAAGACAAGCTATTGTTACAAATTTTTACAATTTCAACTCTGTTCGAAA
>JBEDKJ010000049.1:0-13751 GCA_041172285.1 Pseudomonadota bacterium | reverse complement strand
ATTCCGTCACGATGGCGCGCCCTAAAATTTCATGTTTGGATTTGATCAGTTGATTGGCTAAGGCATCTTCTAATGCGTCTATGCCGCTGCGTTGCAGTAGTTTTGCATCATGTTTAATTTTAGCCAACAAAGCTTTTTGTGCGGAGATGGCAAAAATGCGCTTGGAATCTAAATCCAATTGCTTTGCCGTCTGGTCAATTTGTTGTTGGACCATAACGCTCACTTCTGTGTCGCTCTCTAGGCCGTCCCACAGCATGTCAATTTTGTTCAGCAACACCAATTTATGACTGGCTTGGTTTTTGACGTAGTCTGACCATATTTGCATGTCGGATTTGGTGATGCCACTGTCTATCGCCGTCAAAAACAACACCGCATGCGCATTGGGGATAATGTTTAAAGTTAATTCGGGTTCGGCACCCATGCTGTTCAAGCCAGGGGTGTCGATCACAACCAAGCCTTTTTGCAGCAAGGGGTGAGGGTAGTTAATCATGGCGTGGCGCCACATGGGTATTTCCACCGTGCCTTTTTCACCTAGTCGCTTTTGCATGGCCGGGTCGTCCTCATGCCAAAACCCCAGTGATTTAGCCGTTGCTTCATCCACGCTGGTTTTTTCAATTAAGACGCTTAAGGTTTGCTTCATGGCATCGGCTGATTTTGTGTCCAGCAGAAATTTTTGCCACAGCTCGGGCTTACTTTTGAGATCACTTAAGCTGGCATTGCTGAATTTGGTTTCTATGGGCAATAACTGTATGTAGGCTGGCTCGCCGTTAGCGAATATTTCCGTGGGGCACATGGTAGTCCGACCGGGTGCACTAGGGAGTAAACGTTGATTAAAGTCAGCAAAAAACAAGGCATTGATGGTTTCGGTTTTACCGCGGGAAAATTCCGCTAAAAAAGCCAATAGCAAGCGATCGTTCTTTAAGGTTTCTTTTATGTCGAATAAGCGTAATTCTTGGGCTGCATCCATAGGCCCAGCTTGATCTAACCATGCTATGTATTCATCAATGGTGGCAATTAAGGTCTCACGCCAGTGGGCGTACTCGTTTATTTTTATGCCCAAGCTGCTGGTCGGAGCAGTGGCGGTCTGCGTGGCATCTTCTAGAGAGGGTTGGTTAGTCATGGCAGGCTGAGGCGGGCTATAGATTAGCCAATAAATGGTTTTCTAATGGCATGAGTAGGGTGGCCAAGACCAATTGTGCGCCGATGACAAAAACCAGTGGGCTGATATCGATGTGCCCTATGGGTCGAATAAATAGGCGCATCTTGCTCAGTATGGGTGCGGTTAGCGAGTTTAACAATGGGGCTAATGCGGTATGGGGATTGAGCCAACTTAACACCGCTTGCAATAAGACCGCATACAAAAAAATGGTCAGGCTGATGTTCATTACCCCCACCGCGGCTAAGCCTAAAAGCTTAGGCCAGACATGGCTGCCGGCGACGATTAGGGGGAAGTCTTTTAGCCACAAAATCAGGCTGAATAAGGTCAGTTGGGTTAGGTAGGCTAACAGTAGGGTAGACAGGTCCGCTCGATTGAAGCCAAAGTTGTTAAAAACACGCAAGATGCGGCGGGTGGGTTTAACCGCGAATTGACTTAAGACTAGCACCCATTCGGCAGCAGGGTTTTGGAAAGACACTTTGCACAATTGAAAATAAAAGCGCAATAAAAACAAGGCGCTTAATAAGCCCAGCAGCGTGTTTGCTAAGAACAACAGGGCATTAAGCAGCAAGCTCGTCCCCAAGTGCTTTGGATTTCTTAGCGGCGGCGGTGGCCGCGGCCAAAATAATGGTTTTAATGTGGGCAGATTCTAAGCTGAGTATGCCTTGTTCGGTGGTGCCGCCTTTGGAGGTGACTTGCGCACGCAAGTCCTGTATGTTGGTTTTGCTCTGTTTAGCCAGCAAGCTGGCGCCAGTGAATGTTTCCAGGGCTAAAAGCTTGGCCTCTTCTGGACTAAGACCCAGTTCTATAGCGGCGTCTTGTAAAGCTTCAATTAGATAAAACACGTAGGCGGGACCGCTGCCTGAAATGGCGGTGACGGCATCCATTTTTTCTTCGTCGTCTAACCAAAGACTGCTGCCTACTGCCTGCAATATGCTGCTCGCTTGCGCACGCTGGGCCGCATTAACGCTAGGCATAGCATACAGCGCAGACACGCCGGCTTGAATCTGCGCAGGCGTGTTGGGCATGGCGCGGACGATGGCTTGGTGATCGTTTAGCCAACGGCCTAGATTGATGGTGCGTATGCCGGCAGCGATAGAAATGATTAAGTGCTCTTTAAGCTGTGCGCCTAATTTGCCATTAAGTTGAGCACACACGGCTTGCATTTGTTGTGGTTTGACGGCTAGCACCAGCACTTGCGCTGCGCTGCTTGGCATGTCGCTGATGTGCGCCGCGGTTTGCACGCCAAATTGCTCGTCCAACATGCTGCGTTTATCGGCATCGGGTTCCACCACGCAAATAGCACTCATATTGAACGCATGCTTTTTTAAGCCGCATAGAATGGCGCTGGCCATATTGCCGCCACCAATAAAGCTAATGTGCATAGTTGGATTCATGTTTTGCTTTAACCTTTTTACTGTAATTGCCCTATTGCGCTCGTGCACCAAATAACGCGGACCCGATGCGCACTATTGTGGCACCCTGTTCGATTGCCACGGCATAATCATCCGACATGCCTATGGATAGCGTGTCCAATCGGTAGCCTAGGGCTAACAAGTTATCATAACATTGCCTTACTTGTTTAAATTGCTGGCGTTGCACAGATAGGTCTTGACTCGGTGCAGGGATCGCCATCAGGCCGCGTAATTGCAAGTGCGGCAGTTTGGCGATGGCGGCGACAGTGGCTTCTAAATCGGCGACCAATACGCCACTTTTGCTGGCTTCATTGCTGATGTTAATTTGTACGCAGACTTGCAATGGGGTGCTGTTACTCGCTCTGGCATCATTCAAACGTTGTGCTATTTTTAGCCTGTCTACGCTGTGCACCCAATCAAAATGCTGGGCTATTGATTGTGTTTTATTGCTTTGTATGGGTCCAATAAAATGCCATAGGATAGCCAAATCGCTCAGTTGCGCTTGCTTGTCTAGCGCTTCTTGTAAGTAGTTTTCCCCAAACTGCCTTTGCCCAGCCGCGTAGGCTTCGCGAATGGCTGCTGCTGCTTGAGCCTTGCTGACCGCCAACAGTTGCACGTTTTGATCGGCATGGGCAAGCTGTTTCGCCGATTCTATCTTGCTTAGAATAGCTTGCAAGCGGTTGCTAATTGAGGTCATAATTCATTAAGTATCAAATTCTCATGCTGGTTCAGCTTCTGGGCCAGACCGCACTAGTAACTGGTGCGTTAAGTTGAGCATTGCTAGATGCGATGCACAATAAATTATAACAGGAGCAGCTTGTGGATATTTCAGATTTACTGGCATTTTCAGTTAAAAACCAAGCGTCCGATTTACACCTGTCTGCCGACATGCCGCCCATGATAAGGGTGCACGGCGATATCCGAAAAATCAATCTACCGGTTTTAGATCACGCGCAAGTTAGAGCCATGATTTACGACATCATGAGCGACACCCAGCGTAAGCAATACGAAGAAAGTCTGGAGTGCGATTTCTCTTTTGAGATCGCTAATCTCGCCCGTTTTCGCGTCAATGCGTTCAATCATAATCGTGGTGCAGGCGCTGTTTTTCGCAACATTCCATCGCAAATCATGAGTTTGGAAGAGCTCAATTGCCCAGCCATTTTCAAAGAGATAGCCGATCAGCCTAGAGGCTTGTGTTTGTTAACCGGGCCGACTGGCTCAGGGAAATCCACCACCTTGGCCGCCATGATTGATTACATAAACAACAAAGCTTACGCGCACATTCTCACCGTCGAAGACCCCATAGAGTTTGTGCATACGCCTAAGAAAAGTTTGATTAATCAGCGTGAGGTTGGCCCGCATACCCATTCCTTTAGCAATGCCTTGCGCTCGGCTTTGCGTGAAGACCCCGATGTGATTTTAGTCGGCGAATTACGTGACCTGGAAACCATACGCTTGGCCTTGACTGCAGCAGAGACTGGGCACATGGTGTTTGCCACCTTGCACACCAGTTCCGCGGCAAAAACCATAGACCGAATTATCGATGTGTTCCCGGCGGCGGAAAAGGAAATGGTGCGTTCTATGTTGTCGGAATCCTTACGCGCGGTTATTTCCCAAACCTTGTGTAAAACCAAGGACGAGCAGGGCCGTGTCGCTGCTCATGAGATCATGTTGGCGACACCGGCGATACGCAATTTGATACGTGAGGCCAAGGTGCCGCAAATGTATTCAGCCATACAAACTGGGCAAAACGTCGGCATGCAAACCCTGGATCAATGCCTGCAGGAACTGGTAAAACGCAACTTGATTTCATTGGCTGAGGCAAAGTCGAAAGCCGCTAATAAAGACACTATCTTTGCTTAAGTATGGGCATGAAAGCCTTTAGGTAAACCATGGAAAAAGATCAGGCAGAAAAATTTATACTGGATTTATTGCGCTTAACCATGGCAAAAAATGCCTCGGATTTGCTCATCACCAGTGGCTTCCCGCCGGCGATGAAGATCGATGGCAAAGTCACGCCAGTCAGCAATCAAGTTTTGTCTTCCTTGCAAACGCAAGCTATCGCAAGCGCGATGTTGACAGAGCAGCAACTGGCTGATTTTGAAGTCAGCCAAGAATGCAATTTTGTCGTCAGTCGCACTGGTTTGTCGCGGTTTAGGGTTAACGCCTTTATGCAGCGTGGCGCCGTTGCATTGGTATTTCGAATGATAGCGACCAGCATTCCTGACTTTGAGGGTCTGGGCTTGCCTGCAGTTGTAAAAGACATCGCCTTGGCCAAGCGCGGATTAATCTTTTTTGTTGGCGGTTCCGGATCCGGCAAATCCAGTTCATTGGCTGCCATGGTGGGTTACCTCAATGCCAATAGCAGTGGGCACATTCTAAGCATAGAAGACCCAATAGAGTTCTTGCATGCGCATCAACAATGCATAGTGAGCCAACGTGAAGTAGGTGTGGACAGCCATGATTGGCCTAGCGCCTTGAATAACGCCTTACGCCAAGCGCCCGATGTCGTGGTCATAGGGGCCATACGAGATAGGCTTAGCATGGAACACGCCATGGCTTTTGCCGAGACCGGCCATTTGTGTATTGCAAGCCTGCACGCTAACAGCACCCATCAGGCCATAGACCGTATCGTGAATTTCTTTCCGGAAGAAAGGCGCAATCAAGTGTTAATGGATTTGTCCTTGCATACCAAAGCCATCGTTGCGCAACGCTTGATTCCACTTAGTCAAGGCAAAGGACGCGTAGCAGCGGTGGAAGTGATGCTTAACTCTCCCTTGATAGCCGATCTCATCGCCAAAGGCGACGTGCAAGCCATCAGAGAGTGCATGGTGAAAGCCAAGGATGTTGGCATGCAAACCTTGGATCAAGCACTGTTTAATTTATACACAGACGGCTTAATTACTTACGACGATGCATTACTTAACGCCGATTCGGAAAACGATTTGCGTTTAAAAATAAAATTGGCTTTTGACGCGGCTAAAGCGCAGATGCCGACGGCGGATTTGGCTCAGATAAACGTCGTTTAAGGACTAGGCTTGGTAGACCAATTGGCCGTTGACTAAGGTGTATTTGACCTTGCCTGCCATTTCTAAGCCAGTGAATGGGCTGTTCTTGCCTTGACTTTTCAAATTGCCGGCCTCGACTTTCCAGTATAGCGACGGATCAAATACGCAAATATCGGCATCGTTGTTTACCGACAATTGGCCCGCGGGTATACCCAATATTTTGGCAGACGAGGCGCTAATTAGGCCTAAGGCTTGGATTAGGCTGATTTTTTCTTGATTAGCCCATTTCAAGGTCAGCGTCAGCAACAATTCTAAACCGCTGGCGCCAATTTCCGCTTCTGCAAAGGGCGCTAATTTGCCATCGTCATCCACCGGCGTGTGGTCTGAACAGATGGCATCAATGCTGCCGTCTTTGAGTCCGGCACTGATGGCGGCTTTATCTCGTTGGCTGCGTAAGGGTGGTTTAAGGTGGCAATTGCTATCAAAGTATGCCAGGTCGTGCTCAGTTAGGTGCAGTTGGTTGGCGCTGACGTCGCAACTGATGGATAAACCTTGTTTTTTCGCCTCCCGTATCATGTTTACCCCTTCTGCAGTGGATAAGCGACTGATGTGCAGTTTGGCGCCGGTTTCTTTGGCTATGCGCAATAGACTGGCCAATGCCAAGGCTTCGGCCGCGCTAGGGATGCCTTTCAGGCCTAGGCGACTGGCTACTTCGCCATCATGCGCGACGCCGTCTTTTGCCAGAAATGCATCTTCGGCATGCAGAAATAAGGTGTAGCCAAAGGTGGCGGCGTATTCCATCGCTCGCCACAACACTTGCGTATCGGTAATCGCCATATTGGCCTGAGAAAAACCGACGCAGCCTGCTTCACGTAATTCGCCCATTTCTGCCAATACGGCGCCATGTAATTGCCTGGTTAATGCGCCCAAGGGGTAGACGTGCGCTAAATTGAGTTGCTTGGCGCGGTGCTTTAACATTTTTACCAGACCCGGTTCATCTAACACGGGATCGGTATCCGGTGGGCAGGCTAAGCTGGTAACGCCGCCAGCAACGGCGGCTTGCAATTCGCTGATTAATGTGGCCTTGTATTCCTCACCCGGTTCACGCAACCTAGCCGATAAATCCACCAAGCCAGGGCAGACGATAAGGTTGCTGGCGTCTATGGTTTGGTTGGCGACAAAGCCAGCAGGGGGGGTGCCTAGCGCTAGAATTTTACCTGCGCCTATGTAGACGTCTAACTGACTATCTAGCTGGCTATTTGGGTCGATCACACGGCCATTTTTTATGTGTATTTTCATGACTGGTTTCCTGATGGTTGGCCACCGGCAAGGATGGCCATGACGGCCATGCGTATGGCAATGCCGTAAGTAACTTGCGGCAGAATCACGGATTGTTGTCCGTCTGCCACGCCCGAATCAATTTCCACACCACGGTTCATGGGGCCAGGGTGCAAGACGATGGCGTCGGGTTTGGCTAGGCTAAGTTTTTCTTGGGTGAGGCCGTAGGTTTTAAAGTATTCTTGGGCACTGGGTAACATGGCGCCGCTCATGCGCTCATTTTGCAAACGTAACATCATGATGACGTCCACGTCTTTTAATCCGGCACGCATGTCATGGTAAACGTGCACCCCTAGTTTCTCTACCTCTGCGGGCAGCAAGGTTTTAGGCCCTATCACCCTTACCTCGGGCACACCTAATGTGGTTAATGCATGGATTTCAGAGCGCGCTACTCGAGAATGCAAGATGTCGCCGACTATGGCCACCCGCAGATTGTGCAGGTCTGGCTTGTATTTGCGTATGGTAAAGACGTCTAGCAGGCCTTGTGTGGGGTGCGAGTGACGGCCGTCACCGGCATTGATGATGTGGATGTGCTCGGGCACGTGTTTGGCGATGAAGTGCGCTGCACCAGACTGCGCGTGCCTTACCACAAACATGTCGGCATGCATGGCAATCAGGTTGTCCACTGTGTCTAAAATGGTTTCACCCTTGGATTGCGAGGAGGTGTTGACATTCAGGCTGATGACATCGGCTGATAAGCGCTTGGCGGCGATTTCAAAGGTGGTGCGGGTGCGGGTGCTGTTTTCAAAAAAAAGATTGCAAACGGTTTTCCCCCGCAACAAGGGCACTTTTTTTACTTCACGCTCGGCCACCCCAACAAAGGATTCCGCCGTGTCTAAAATTTGATTTAATATTTTTTTCGGTAAACCTTCTATGGACAGAAGGTGGCGAAGTTGACCGTCAGAATAAAGTTGAGGGTTATGCATGCTTAGAGGCCGCCTGATGGTTAGATGGGGGAAGCGATTTTAAGGTGAAGCTTAGCTGGCCGTCGGCCAGTTTGATGAGTTGCAAATTTTCCGTGGGCTTAAGGGTTAAGTCCATGGCGGTGATTTGAGGGCTAATCGGCAGTTCGCGGCCGCCACGGTTAACCAATGCGATCAGCGTAATGCTGGCCGGGCGGCCGTAATCAAACAGTTCGTTCATGGCGGCACGGGTGGTTCGGCCGGTGTAAAACACATCGTCGATTAGAATAATGTGCTTGTTTTCAACGTCAAATGGGATTTGACTGGGTTGGTTGTCAGGCTTGAGACCACGTTTAGCGTAATCATCCCGATAAAACGACACGTCTAAGGTGCCGTGCTCAATTGCATGCTTGACCATGGTTTTATCTAGCTTGGCCAGCAAGCTTTGCATAATCCAAACCCCGCCACTTTGTATGCCCACCAGAGCGGTATTTTGCTGCAGTAAAGGCAGCAACTTATCTGCGAGTATGTTGATCAGCGCTTCTGCGTCGGGTAGTTGGGATGGGTCTGTGGTCATGGCTTTAGGCAATCAAAAAGGTGGCGATATCATAATTCATGTTTGCATACTGTCAAAATAGCTTTGTAAGATGGTTTGCGCGGCGACTTGATCCAATTGGCTTTTTTGTGCGCGGCCTTTTAACCCAGCTTGATTGAGTATTTCACTGGCTGCCACCGAGCTGTAGCGCTCGTCTATCATCATTACTGGTAGGTTAAAGCGGCCATTTAACCGCCGTGCAAATTTTCTGCATAACTGCGTGATCGGCGTTTCTTCTCCTGCCAAATTCAAAGGCAAGCCCACAAGCAGTAATTTTGGTTGCCATTCGGCCACGAGCGTTTCGATACAATTAAAACGCACGCTATTGCTCTCGTTGTTTATGGTGGTCAGCGCTTGCGCTTGCCCTATGAGGTGCTCGCCAACGGCTACGCCTAGGCGTTGCTCACCAAAGTCAAAGCACATGGCGGTGCCACTCATGATGATTTCTTGTTGATAAACACCTTCGTTATCTATCAGTTGGCCGTGCCCCGGGGCTTGACGAAGCATGCTCTCAGGCATGGCCTGCCACATCGGACAACATGGCTGGGTTGACCCCCAATAAAGCCAGGCTGGCGTTTAGCTTGTCTTCGGCTTTGCATTCAAACAAAATTTTATGCAAGGTTTCGCCGTCTTTGGCTTGCACAGAAAGCCAAGAGTTAGCGGCAATCTCTTGCTCCAATTGACCGGCGGTCCAGCCGGCGTAGCCTAAAGCCAGCAACATTTTTTTTGGTCCAGCGCCCATGGCCACCGATTCCAAGATGTCTTTCGACGTGGTTAGGGCGGTGTTTTCTGCTATGGATAGGGTGCTGTCCCATTCGCCACTGTGCTCATGCAGCACAAAGCCTCGCTCAGGTTGAACCGGTCCGCCATACAGAACCGCATTGTCTGCAAGCTCGCTTTGGGCTAGTTCCACTTTTATTTTTTCAAATAAAGTTTCGTAGCTAAGGTCAGTAGGGCGGTTGATCATGACGCCCATGGCGCCATCTTGATTGTGGGTGCAGATGAAGGTGACTGACTTAGAAAAAAACGGATCCGTCATGCCTGGCATGGCGATGAGTAAGTGACCGGTGAGATTGACGTTTTCCAATGTGCTCATTCTAACATAGATGACTGATTAATATAGAAAAAAATGCAAGTTAGGATTTATTCTGCCTCAAGGTAGCCGCATACTTCTAGGCCAAAACCGGCCATGCTAGGCATTTTTCTTGGATTGGCCAGCAATTTCATTTTGCCTACGCCGCAATCCAATAGGATTTGTGAGCCTATACCGTAGGTGCGTAATTCTTGGTTGATGCGCACCGGTTGATCGGCGCCCAGTATGCGATCAACTATATTTTCAGCGCTTTCTTGGTGATGCAATAACACCATGACGCCGGCTTCGGCTTCGGCTATGACTTGCATGGCCGCTAAGGTATTCCAACTGTGCGAACAGCTAGAGCGATCCAGTAAGTCAAAAATGGACAAGGGCTCGTGAACTCGGACCAGTGTTTCTTGTGAGGGTGAAGGCCTGCCTTTGATAAGGGCTAAGTGAGTTTCCTTGGCAATTTTATCGTGGTAGGCGATCAGTTGCATGGGGCCGTAAGGCGTTTGTATTAATCGCTCAGCGGCACGCTCTACCAGGCGCTCGGTTTGCGCACGGTATTGAATAAGGTCGGCTATGGTACCAATTTTAAGTTGGTGCTCAGCGGCAAAGGCTATTAGATCTGGCAAGCGTGCCATGCTGCCGTCGTCTTTTAGGATCTCGCAAATAACGCTACTAGGCTCTGCACCAGCCAGTTGTGCTAAATCACAACCGGCTTCGGTGTGCCCGGCTCTAACCAATACCCCGCCGTCCATGGCGGCTAAAGGGAAAATGTGACCGGGGCTAACGATGTCTTTAGGTTTGGCCATCTTGGCTACCGCCGCTTGCACGGTGCGCGCTCTATCGGCTGCTGAAATGCCGGTCGTGACGCCTTCAGCCGCTTCTATGGAAACGGTAAAGTTGGTGCCCATACGGGCGCCATTTTTTTGCACCATTTTCGTTAGGTTTAATTGTCGGCAGCGCGCTTCCGTGAGCGTTAAGCAAATCAGCCCGCGTCCGTATTTTGCCATAAAGTTAATGTGCTCGGCGGTCACGAAATCGGCAGCCAGCACCAGGTCGCCTTCGTTTTCGCGATTTTCGTCATCGACTAACACCACCATACGGCCGTGTTTGATTTCTGCAATAATTTCTTGGGCGCTGCTGATGGTCACTTTGCTTTTTCCAATGGCTCTATTGAGTGCGCAAGTTTGTTGCTTGCGTATTCATTATTCGTTGGCCCATTGCGCCATGCGGTCGACGTAACGGGCTATTTGATCGACTTCTAAATTCACCAGGCTGCCCACTGCTAAAAATTGCAAGGTGGTGTTCTCCAGCGTGTGCGGAATCAAGTTCATGCTAAACACATCCTGCTCTATGCTATTGATGGTCAGACTGACGCCATTGACTGCGATGGAGCCTTTTGGCGCGATGTACTTGCTTAAGGTGTGCGGTGCACGGATGTCCAATTTCCAGCATTCGCCTAATTGTTCAAAATTCAGCACACTGCCCACGCCATCGACATGGCCGCTCACCAAATGCCCGCCTAGTCGGTCACTTAAGCGCAAGGCTTTTTCTAGGTTAACTGCTTGCGGTTGATTTAACCCCACCGTCACGGCTAGACTGGCTTGCGAAACGAGCGCTTCAAAATGCTGCTCACTGACGGCGGTCGCGGTAAGGCATGCGCCATTAACGGCAATGCTGTCACCACTCTTTACGTCCTGCAGACTTAAGTTTGGGCAAGCAATGCTAAGCCTAAGGTCTGAGCCTATGGCTTGCACGCTATCTATTTTTCCTACGCTTTGTATGATGCCAGTAAACATTCGTCAATTTTATCAGACTTAGCGCCACTTAGGCTCATTGCTTGCTTACAGAATACTTGATAGGGGCTGGCATAAGCCTGTTAGAATTTCACTTATGTGGCAAAAATTAAAATCTTTAGCAAAGCAGTTTAGCGGCTTCGAGCTCCTGGTCGGCCTGCGTTATACCCGTGCAAAACGTAACAACCATTTCATTTCCTTTATATCATTAACCAGTATGCTAGGTATCGCGCTAGGCGTGGCAGCGCTTATCGTTGTGCTATCGGTGATGAATGGGTTTCAGAAGGAATTGCGCAGCCGAATTTTGGGGGTGGCCTCGCATTTAGAAATCAGTGGCCGCAATAACCAGCTAAACGATTGGCATGCAGTAATGAATTTTGCAGTCAAGCAAGATCACGTGCTGGCTGCGGCGCCTTATATTATGGCGCAAGGGATGCTTAGCTACGATCAAGGTGTGCAAGGTGCGCTCATCCGTGGGGTGTTGCCTGCGGCTGAAGACGGCGTGGCTGACTTGGGTCGCAACATGAAAGTGGGGCAGTTGAGCGACCTAAAAGCCGGTGAGTTTGGCATAATTTTAGGGGCAGATTTAGCCTATAACTTAGGCGTGCAAGTCGGCGACAAAGTCTTGCTGATGGCGCCTCAAGGGCAATTTACGCCTACCGGCTTGGTGCCAAGGCTTAAGCAATTTACCCTAGTTGGTTTGTTTCAGGTGGGCATGTATGAGTACGACGCTGGTTTGGCATTGATACACTTAGAGGATGCGGCCAAGTTATACCGCATGGCCGATAGTGTGTCGGGTTTGCGTTTAAAGCTCGATGACTTGTTTGATGCACCCGAGATAGGGACAACGATGAGCGAGCGGCTAAATACCCGGTTGGCTATGAAGGATCACTATTACGTGAGCGACTGGACAATGCAACATGCTAATTTCTTTAAAGCCGTGCAGATGGAAAAGCGCGTGATGTTCATCATTCTTACGCTGATAGTCGCCGTCGCTGCTTTTAATATCGTCTCGACCTTGGTGATGGCGGTAACGGACAAGCGCGCAGACATTGCGATCTTGCGCACGTTAGGGGCCAGTCCTGGCAGCATACTCAGTATTTTTATCGTGCAAGGCGCGCTGATCGGTTTGGTTGGCACTTTGTTGGGCGCCGTGTTTGGCGTAGTAATCGCACTGAATATCAGCAGCATCATTCCGTTTATTGAAAATCTATTCCATGTGCAGTTTCTATCTAAAGAAGTCTATGCCATCAGTGAACTGCCTTCTGACTTAATCTGGGCGGATGTATGGCTTATCGTGTTGATGTCTTTTTCTTTAAGTTTGTTGGCCACGATCTACCCAAGTTGGCGCGCCAGCAAGATTAATCCTGCGGAGGCCTTGCGTTATGAGTAAGGCGGCCTTGCATGAGGAAGTGCTTGCTTGCAGCGGGCTGCATAAAACATACCATGGCTTGGAGGTGGCGGTTTTAAATGGCATAGACCTGACGGTGAATGCCGGTGAGCAGATTGCCATCGTGGGTAGCTCTGGTTCGGGCAAAAGCACCTTGTTGCATTTGTTGGGTGGCTTGGACACCGCTTCTGCCGGCGAGGTAAGCATACTCAAGCAAAATTTGGCGTCATTAAACGAAGCACAAAAAGGCGTGCTGCGTAATCGTAGCCTAGGCTTTGTTTACCAATTTCACCATTTGTTGGCAGAATTTACTGCGCTAGAAAACGTGGCCATGCCCTTGTTTATAAGGCGCATGCCGCGCGAGCAAGCCTTAGGTCTGGCGGCTGACATGCTAGCTAGGGTGGGTTTGGCGCATAGGGTAGCCCACATGCCGGGTGAGTTGTCCGGAGGAGAGCGGCAAAGGGCTGCGCTGGCGAGAGCATTAATCGCCGAGCCACAATGCGTATTGGCGGATGAGCCAACTGGCAATCTGGATAGGCATACCGCGCACGCGGTATTTGATTTGTTATTAGGTTTAAACCAAACGCAGCAAAGAAGTTTGGTGGTGGTAACGCACGACATCGAGTTGGCCAAAAAAATGCAGCGCCAATACCTGTTAGTTGACGGTAAGTTGAAGCCCTTGTAGATTCCTCATGGATTACTTAGCCATGACCCTTGAGGCAATAACATTTTTTCTGCATAGGTGGTGCAACAGGCCACAGTATTTGCGGTTTTATTTAGCCTGCTGATAAGCGCGCTTATTATTTTATGCATAGTCTGGCGCAAGTTAGCGCTCAGGCGGCTCAATTCCCGCGCTATTGGCGTGATGTGTATTGGTCGGCTGGTCGGACTGTCTGTGCATATCTAGCTTGCCCAAATGGGCCTGACCGGCTAAAGTATCGCAGGAATAAATTGCCTATTCATTTTGAGTGGGATTAATGGCGTTAGAACTAAAAAGGGAGTCGCATTGTGTGGGAAATTATAGTAGCTGCAGGTTGGCCTATTTGGCCGTTGATTATTGCATCCGTCAT
>JBEDKJ010000048.1:0-16380 GCA_041172285.1 Pseudomonadota bacterium | reverse complement strand
GCATTAGACTTCGCTGGTGGTACCGTTGTGCACATCAACGCTGGTGTAGCCGGTTTAGTTGGCGCCATCATGGTGGGTAAACGTATCGGTTACGGTAAAGAAGCCATGGCGCCTCATAGCCTAACCTTAACCATGGTAGGTGCAGCATTACTGTGGGTTGGTTGGTTCGGTTTCAATGCGGGTTCTAACTTAGAAGCAAACGGCTACGCTGCCTTGGCTCTAGTTAACACCATGATTGCAACCGGTGCAGCTACCTTGTCATGGGCATTCGCTGAATGGCTATTGAAAGGCAAACCTTCTATGCTAGGTGCCGCTTCTGGTGCAGTGGCCGGTTTGGTTGCCATTACCCCAGCATGCGGTTTTGTCGGCCCTATGGGTGCCATCATCATCGGCTTACTCGTTTCACCAATCTGCTACTTCTTTGTAGCAAAAGTAAAATACTGGTTAGGTTACGACGATGCGCTAGACGTATTCGGTGTGCACGCAGTCGGCGGTATCTTTGGTGCATTAGCTACGGGTGTGTTTGTTAACCCAGCGCTAGGCGGCATGGGTGTATACGACTACGTGGCTAACGCAGTGGGTGAATACAACTTTGCAGCACAAATGACAGCACAAGCTTATGCAGTAGGGACAGCCATCGTGGTGTCTACCGTGGTGTCTGTGATTGCATTCAAACTCGTGGACATGGTGATTGGTCTACGTGTGTCTGAAGAGTCTGAGCGTGAAGGCTTGGATACATCAGAGCACGGTGAGCGCGCTTACCATTCCTAATCTGTAAGGAATAGAAAAACGGACGCCTAGGCGTCCGTTTTTTTTGCCTGCTAATCGCGGGAGGCTTATTTGCTGTAGGCCTTAATCCATAAGACGGCACCAATTATCAGCATAGGCAAACTCAGCCATTGACCCATGCTAAAACCCATGGACAACAAGCCCAAATAACTGTCTGGCTCGCGGGTGTATTCCACGGCAAACCTAAAAGCACCGTAGCCCATTAAGAACACAGCGGCAATGGCGCCACTGGCACGTGGCTTAGACGCGTAGGCCCAAAGAACGAAGAACAAGGCCACGCCCTCTAGGGTGAATTCATACAGTTGCGAGGGGTGACGCAATAACCCGTCTATTTGCGGAAACACCATGCCGTAATCGGTGTTGGTGACGCGCCCCCACAGTTCGCCATTAATGAAGTTACCTAATCGTCCTGCGCCCAAGCCGATAGGCACTAAAGGCGCAATAAAATCCAACACGGCCAGCCAACTTAATTGGTATTTTCTGGCAAACCAAGCCATGGCCAGCACCACGCCTAAAAAGCCGCCGTGAAAACTCATGCCACCTTGCCACACAGCCAAAATGTCGGCCGGGTGTTGCATGAAGTAAGCCGACTGGTAAAACAGCACGTAGCCTAAACGGCCACCCAGTATCACGCCCAATGCGCCAAAGAACAAGGCGTCGTCTAGCATGGGCACGGTCCAGCCATGCCAAGGGCGGTGCGTGATCTGCCATTTGCCTAAGGCTAAAAAAGCCAGAAAGCCGGTTAAATACATCAAGCCGTACCAATGGATGCCAAAGCTACCAAGGTGTATGGCAACGGGGTCAAATTGTGGGTGAACAAACATGAGGGACACACTTAGGAAAAAAGAGAGTGGAATTTTACCTAAGTTTTGTCTATAAAACGGAAATAAAAAAAGAAAGCGTGGCGTAACTGGAAAAACTAAAGCGAGTTTTCAGTGACCTTGACGCTCAGGGGCTGTTCGTCTTCCAATAGGTTTAATAAGCGGTCTATGTTCGGGTGTTTGCCTGGGCAGTTTTCCGCGTCGCCGGTGTGCTCGGCAAACAAACTTAAGCCTTCAACGGCGGCATCCAAGGAGATTTCGCCGTACATGCGATACAAGTGGTAGTAAACCTTGATCGAGCCTTGGCTACCGGGTTTGTTTTCTATGACGCCGGCCGGACTGCCATCACTATGAAATAGCGCGATGCGTTGCACGTGTGAGGCATCGTCTAGGGTAAGTAATACGTCGCTAAATTTTTGCATCTATTCCGACCTTGTTATAAATGGTAACTGGAAGTGGTCATCAGTTTGGCCACTTTGCGCATTAAGAAATTGATGGGCGCTGGCAATTCAGCGGCGCCGTGGTCTCTGGCTTGTTTGGCATGGGCCGCTTCATCCGTTTGCATCTGTTCAATAATCTTACGGGTTTTTTGGTCGGCCGGGGCCAATATCTGTAGATGGCTGGCCAAGTGAGCCTCCACTTGCTTTTCCGTTTCCGCTACAAAGCCTAAATTCCAGCGATCACCCAAGGCACCAGCCAGCAAGCCCAAACTAAAAGAGCCGGCATAAAATACCGGATTAAGCACGCTGGTGCGGCCACCTAATTGTTTGATGCGGGATTCACACCAAGCCAAATGGTCGGTTTCCTCCACGGCGGCTTGCTTGAGTGCGGCGGCTGTTCGTTGACTGTGGGCGGTGAGCGCTTGGCCGCTGTATAAGGCTTGGGCGCAAACTTCACCGGTATGGTTGACGCGCATTAAGGCGCAGGCCTGGTTTTTTTCAGCCTCACTTAACTCGGCTTCCGCTATCGCCGCATCCGGATGCGGTCGTTGACTGCGCGCTTGCGCCAACAAGGTGCGTAGGCCGGTATCGAATTCAACGATGAGTTTATCTAATGGATTTAACATGCTGTCAGTGTACCCTCAAATTCATGGCTAAGACCACCATTAATCTAGCTGGCCATCCAGCCCAATTGCGCGGCGACAATTTGCACCGGATGCCGTATTTGTACCGCCGCATTTTGAGCCGCTAAGCCCCGCGCCAAATGCAAACTGCAACCTATGTTAGAGGTAGCCAGCAGGCTTACTTGATGGGTTTGGATGCTGGCCAGTTTGTCATTAAGCAATTGCTGCGCCATGTCGGTTTGCGTAAGCATGTAAGCGCCAGCACCACCGCAGCATTGGCCATTGCCGCTTAGTGCAATCACTTCGGCTTGCGGGATTTTTTTTAATAAAGTGTAAACGGAGGCATGGCTTTTTTGGCCATTGCGCAGGCTGCAGGGGTCTTGCACAAACACCCGCTGCGGCAGTGCTTGGAGCGTTAGCTTAGACCAATCGCAGTTGGCTAAAAAGGCGCTGATGTCTTGCACTTGGTGGCCAGGTAAGTAATCGGCTAAGCCGGCGCCACAACCGCTGGCAACGGTCAAAATTGGCACACCAGTAGCAAAGCTGGCGCGATTACTTGCCAGCAAGGCATCGGATTCTGTTACGTCGCCCATTTGCCGGGCGATGCTGCCGCAACATGACTGCTGGGCTGGCACGTGTACATCAAAACCCAAGGCGTTTAATACATGGATGCTCGCAGCTAAGGTATCGCTATCAAGGGCCTGACTGGCGCAGCCTAAGAATAAACTGACTTCACCTTGTTTGTTGGCAGCAAGGCTAGGGTAGGTGCTTTGCCAGCTCACCGGTTTTTTGAGTTTGGGTAGCAACTTAGCGGCGCCTATGCCAGCGCCCAACTTATCCAAGCCTAATTGTTGGGTCAGTCTGAGCAGTCTGACGGCGCCATTCATTAATTTTCTTGAGCGAATAAAAGGCCGAGCCCATGCCGCTAGACGACTTTTCTTAGTGACAAACAGCGCCCTAGCGCTATCAATGAGTGAGCCATAAGCCACGTTGTTTGGGCAGGCACTCTCGCAACTTCGGCAACTTAAACACAAGTCCATGTGCGCTTTAAAGCGCTCGTTATTCGGCAGAATGTCTAGCGCCACGGCACGCATCAGTTGGATGCGCCCCCTAGGCGAATCGGCTTCGGAGCCGGTTTTTTTGTAGGTGGGGCAATGCGGCAAACACAAACCGCAAGCCACACAACGCTCGGCTTCTTGGATTAAATTGGGGACGGATAAACTCATGGTCTTATTATAAACCTAGCCTAGGCGGTATTAGGTGCAGGCCTAGACAAAATTGCTTAGGGCCACAAAAAACCCGCCGGATTAGGGCGGGTTAATGGCCGTACTAAAGTTGTCGCGCTCAGGCGATTAATTATTTCGTGGCGGCCGCCGCTTCCACTTTTGGTGGCTCGGATTTAATGACCGGTTTGCCTTTAAGGAAATTCATCGCTTGGGCAAATTGCAAGTCTTCTTTGCTGGCCGGCTCTATCGGTGCCGATGCTTCAGCAAATTTTTTCTCATTCAATTTTGCTTTGGCTGCGGCAGCCGCGGCACTGTTGTCCGGTTTGGCTGAGCCGCTAGGCGCGTCTTTTGGGTTGGACAGATGACGAGACAAATCCGCTTCGTGGATATTGTTGGATTGGTCGGTACCGTCTTCAACGTAATAGTCCGGCTCTATGCCTTTGGCCTGAATGGAGCGGCCTTTGGGCGTGAAATAACGCGCGGTGGTTAATTTAATGGCCGCGCCGTTATTCATAGGCATGATGGTTTGCACGGAACCCTTACCAAAACTGCGCACGCCAATTAAGGTGGCACGTTTGTGATCTTGCAATGCGCCCGCCACGATTTCTGAGGCTGAAGCAGAACCGGCATTGATCAACACGACCATGGGCACGGTTTTTAAATCGGCGGGAATGTCGCGCATGTAATCGTTGGCGGCACCGCCTCTAGCGTAATTCTCTGGGTTCACCGTCAGATTCATTTTAGAATCCGCCGCGCGGCCTTCGGTGTACACCACCAAGGTGTCTTTTGGTAAGAATGCGGCCGACACGCCGACTGCCCCATTTAACAAACCACCTGGGTCATTACGTAAATCCAACACAAAGCCTTTGAACGGGCCTTTGTTTTCAGCATGCATGGCGTTGATGGCTTTGGCCAAGTCTTCACCAGTGTGCTCTTGGAACTGCGTCACGCGAGCATAGGCGTAGCCTGGTTCAGTTAATTTGTATTTCACGCTTTTGTTTTTAATGACGGCGCGCACCAGCGTCACTAAAATTGGTTTCGCCTCATTTTTGCGTAGGATGGTGAGGGTAATTGGGGTTTCCGGTTTGCCGCGCATGATTTTTACTGCGTCGTTTAAGGTCATGCCTTTAACCAACTTCTCATCCAATTTCATGATCAGGTCACCGCTTTTGATGCCGGCTGCGTAAGCAGGCGAATCTTCAATAGGCGAGATCACTTTCACTAAGCCATCTTCCATGCCCACTTCTATGCCTAGGCCACCAAACTCACCTTGTGTGGCTGCTTGCATGTCTTTAAAGGCGTCCACGTCCATGTACGTGGAGTGTGGATCCAAGCCAGTAAGCATGCCGCTGATGGCTTCAGAAATCAGTTTTTTGTCTTCTACCGGTTCCACGTAGTCGCTTTTAATTTTGCCAAACACCTCAGCAAAAGCGCGCAAGTCTTCGATGGGTAACTGCGGTTTAACCATTTTTTCTGCCACGGCAGAGTAGGTCAAACTCAGCATTAGGCCGACGATGAGGCCGGCGAAAACCAAGCCAATTTTAGTAAAGCCTTGGTATTTGTTTTTTACTTGCATGGTGTATTATCCCTAGGAAAAGAAGCTAACGGCTTTATGACAAGCGCCGGCTTATTAGTTCCATGTTGCGTTTTGTATGGCACGATTTTAATGAAATAAAAGTATAACAGTAAGGGCGGTCAAATTGGCTCAATACCACATCGAAATTACCTATTGCACCCAATGCCGCTGGTTGCTGAGGGCGGCCTGGTTAGCGCAGGAATTACTCACCACCTTTGAACAAGATCTCACCAGCGTCAGCTTAAAGCCTGGCAGCAACGGGATTTTCGATATCACCCTGAATCAGCAATTGCTTTATTCGCGTAAGTTGGCCGGTCGCTTTCCTGAAGCAAAAGAAATCAAACAACTGGTCCGTGATTGCATAGACCCCAATCGCGATTTAGGCCATTCCGATACGCCGGTAAAGGCAGCCGATCATTAAAGGCTAGTCGGCTTATTCCGCCGTACTGAGTTTGGCTTGGTCTATACGCTGGGCGCCATTGAAATTTTTTGCCCAATAGACATCGTCCATGCTTTCCACGCGGACTTTGCCGCCACGACTAGGCGAATGGATGAAGCGGTTATTGCCTAAATAAATGCCCACGTGTGAAAACGTGCTTCTTAAGGTGTTGAAGAACACCAAATCGCCAGGTTGCAATTCGTCTTTAGGCACGCTTTTGCCTAATTGACTAATCGCCATGGCGCTGTGTGGCAAGCTTAAGCTGGTGGCTTGTTTGAACACATAGCGCACGAAGCCACTGCAATCAAAGCCGGTTTCAGGCGAATTGCCGCCGTATTTGTAACGCACACCGGTTAGGCTCAAAGCGTTGATTAGCACTTCGCTGACGCGGGCGGACCAATTGCTGCCGGCGTCCTCACTGGTCTCGCTAGTGGCTGGGGCATCGGCTAGGGTTTCCGTCATGGCCAATGCCGATTCGGCTGCAAAGCAGGGGCTGCCGAGCAAAGCTAGGCATAAACACAGCGCGTAGGGATGGGGTTTGTTTATCTTCACGGCGGCCATTATAGCATTAGCCCTTGAAATCCACTATTCATAATCTATCACTCTGTTTTATATGGCTATTTTTCTAATAAAAAATAGTCAATTTAGTGTGGTGCGCACGCCTTAAATAATTAGTTTGCTGCGTGTTGCAGGCTCAAGTCGTGGGATAATGTTGGTCTTTATGTTTACGCCCAAATGACCAGCCTAAGTCCAGCATGCCCACACCTACCATAGCTCAGGTTTTTGCCAAAGACGGCCTGCTGGCCAAGCATGTAGCCGGTTTCAGTGAGCGCACTCAGCAGTTGGAGATGGCTTTAGCCATCGCCGATGCCATAGAAAACAACAGCCAGTTGGTGGCCGAGGCCGGCACCGGCACCGGTAAAACCTTTGCCTACTTGGTCCCGGAGTTGCTCAGTGGTGGCAAGGTCATTATTTCCACCGGCACCAAAAATTTACAAGACCAATTGTTTAGCCGTGATTTGCCCAATGTGCGTGACGCATTGAAAGTGCCGGTCACGGTGGCCATGCTGAAAGGCCGGGCCAATTACGTGTGCCATTACCATTTAGCGCGTGCCGCCCAAGAGGGCCGCTTTGCCTCGCGTGACGACGCGAAGTATTTGCATGTCATTCAAACCTTTGCGGAAAACAGCAAAAGCGGCGATAAAAGCGAACTCAATAGCGTGCCAGAAAACGCCATGATTTGGTCTAGCGTCACCTCCACGCGCGACAATTGCCTGGGCGGCGATTGCCCCAATTACAAAGAATGCTTTGTCATGGAAGCGCGTAAACAAGCTTTGGCCGCCGACGTGGTGGTGGTCAATCACCATTTGTTTTTTGCTGACGTGATGTTGCGCGACGAAGGCGTGGCCGAGCTATTGCCCACGGCCAATACCGTCATATTCGATGAAGCCCATCAACTGCCTGAGGTGGCCGGTTTGTTTTTTGGTGAGGACGTCTCCACCGGCCAGATTGCAGAATTGGCTCACGATTGCACGTCAGCCTATTTGAGTTTGGCTAAAGATTGCCAAGCCCTAGGCCAGGCGATCCCACTCTTAGAAAAAGCCGCGAAAGATTTTCGCTTGGTGTTTGCCTACGAAGGCTCGCGCTTGCCAGTGGAAAAAGCCATGGCCATCAAAGGCTTTGATGCCGCCTTAAAACACCTGTTAGACCAATTGCAAGCCTTGGCCCAAGTGCTGGAAACGCAAGCGGCGCGCGATCCTTTATTGGAAAAATGCTGGCAACGCAGTTTGGCCTTAGGCGATTTATTTGACCGTTGGCAATCGGCCGCCAACCAAAATCTAGTGCGTTGGGTAGAGGTGTTCAGTCACACCGTGCAACTGCACGCCACGCCGCTCAGTGTCGCCGAGGGGTTTGGTAAGCAACTTAATGCGCAGCCGCGGGCTTGGGTTTTCACCTCGGCTACCTTGGCGGTGAAAAGTGACTTTAGCCATTACCAAGCGGCCATGGGCTTGCAAGACGCCAAAACCGGTTTTTGGGAAAGCCCATTCAACTACCCGGCGCAAGCGTTATTGTATGTGCCGACCGACATGCCGGATCCCAATAGCCCGAGTTACACCGCTTGTGTGGTGGCCGCTGCACTGCCGGTGTTGCAAGCCAGTGGCGGCCGGGCGTTTGTCTTGTCCACCAGCTTGCGTGCTATGCGTGAAATACATGCTTTGTTAAAAGAGGCCTTTGCCGAAAATGGCATAGAAAGCCCCTTGTTGCTGCAAGGCGACAGTTCGCGCACCGAGTTGTTGGACCGCTTTCGCTTATTGGGCAACGCGGTCTTGGTTGGTTCGCAAAGTTTTTGGGAAGGCGTGGACGTGCGCGGCGAAGCCTTGAGCGTGGTCATCATAGATAAATTGCCGTTTGCCCCGCCGGATGACCCGGTGTTGTCCGCTCGTGTCGATAAACTCAATGCCGAAGGCAAAAATGCCTTCATGGAATACCAGTTGCCGTATTCGGTGATCACCTTAAAGCAAGGCGCCGGCCGTTTGATACGCGATGAAAAAGACCGCGGCGTACTGATGCTGTGTGACCCGCGCTTAATTAGCAAAAGTTACGGCAAGCGCATTTGGCAAAGCTTGCCGCCGTTCAAACGCACGCGCGACTTAGCCGAGGTGCAAGCTTTTTTCCAAATGCCAGAGCAAGCGTGATGCTGCTTATTCCGGAATCCGACTACCAATTAAGCGCCATACGCGCGCAAGGAGCGGGCGGGCAAAATGTCAACAAAGTATCCAGTGCCATCCACCTGCGTTTTGACATAGCCGCATCCAGTTTGTCTGAGGGTTTAAAAGCGCGGCTGCTGCAATTAAAAGACAGCCGCATCAGTGAGCAAGGCGTGTTGGTGTTAAAAGCCCAGCAATACCGCACCCAAGAAGCCAACAAAAAAGACGCCATCCAACGTTTGCACGACATCGTCAACGCGGCCAATAAAGTGTTGCCCACCCGTTATGCCACACGGCCCAGCTACGGGTCCAAACAAAGGCGCTTAGAAAGTAAAACCCAGCGTGGTCAAATTAAGCGTATGCGTGGCAAAATAGCGTCTGATAAAAATGAACATTAAGCCCACGTGAATTTACTTGCCTTTGATACCTCCACGGAACACCTATCGTTAGCCTTAATCAAGGGCGAGGCGTCCTATGTGTTTCAAGTGAACGCAGGGCAAACCCACTCGCAAGTCATTTTGCCGCAGATAGACAGCTTGCTAAAGCAAGCCAATTTGCAATTGGGCGATCTGCACGGCCTGGCGTTTGGTGCCGGCCCCGGATCGTTTACGGGTGTGCGCATTGCCGCCGGCGTTGCCCAAGGCTTAGGCTTGGGCGCTAATTTGCCGGTGTTGGGCGTGTGCACTTTGTTGGCCTTGGCGCAAGCCAGTGGCGCTAAAAAAGTCATCGCCTGTTTGGATGCGCGCATGGGTGAGGTCTACCATGCTGCTTACGAGCAAGTCGGCGCACAATGGCAAACCCTATCAGAACCAACGGTATGTAAACCAGAAGCGGTGCCGGTTTTATTGGGCAGCGGCTGGACCGGCGTTGGCAGCGGGTGGCAGGCTTACCCAGAGGCATTGGCGACAGTCTACAGCGGCCAGTTAGTGGCCACGCAGCCCGATTGTTTACCTTCGGCCATGGCCATATTGGCTCTAAGCCAAGCGGATTTTGCTGCCGGTCAGGCCTTACCAGCGGGATCCGCCATGCCTATATACGTGCGCAATCGGGTCGCCCTTAAAACCGCCGAACGTGAGCTGGGTAAATCGCTGTGATGATGCATGCCAAACTGCCGTATGGCCTCAGCGCCAGCGACCAATTTCTGCCCATGCAGATGGCGGATTTGGATGCCATCATGGCCATAGAGCCGGTGATTTACCCTTACCCTTGGTCGCGAGGTAACTTTAGTGATTCTCTAAACGCCGGCTACACGGCGCGAGTGCTCTGGCGTGATAAAGTCATCATAGGCTATGCCTTGATGATGCTGGTGTTGGATGAAGCGCATTTGCTTAATTTAAGCATTGCGCAAGCCTACCAAAAGCAAGGCTTAGGGAGATGCCTGCTGCAGCACATGGTGGATTTGGCCAAACAGCACCAAGCAGCCAATATGTTCCTAGAGGTGCGCATGAGTAACGTCAGCGCCATTGCGCTGTATGAAAATACCGGCTTTAATGAGATGACCATTAGACGCGGTTATTACCCTGCCAAAAGCGGCCGCGAAGACGCCGTGCTGATGGGCTTGGCCATAGGATAAACGACAGCATTAACTAATACCCATGAACATAAACCCAAATAAAAAAGACGAGGCCACCTCTGCGATGACCCAAGAAGACGTGTTGCGCGAATTGGAATTGCTGCCTATGTGGCATTTGCGTGCCAGCTTGACTCCGCTAGCGCCTGCAGCCCAAGCAGTAAGTTCTGTGCCAGTCATGCCTGCTGCTCATGTTGCGGCGCCAGTCGTCCCAGAGCCAGTCGTCCCAGAGCCAGTCTTCCCAGAGCCAGTCTTCCCAGAGCCAGTCAAAGCCGAGCCGGTCGCACCCGAACCAATCGCGGCCATGGCTTGGACACAAGTCGCCAGCACCGATGGTGCGTGGTTGTTTGTGACGCTTACAGCCAGCTTGTCAGCAGACGAATGGCAGTTGCTTCAAAACATGGCTAAGGCCATGCGCATTAGTTTAAGCCCCCCACAGGCGATGACTGATCCAGGCCATGTCTTGTCAGCCAGCCCGGCAAAAATGCTCATCGCCTTCGGTGAAGCGGCTGCCCAACAGTTGTTGGCTAGCCAGGCTAGCTTGCCAACCTTGCGCAGCCAGTTGCACGGCTGCCATGGCCGCACATTGGTCGCCACGCATGCGCTAGATCATTTGCTGCAGCAGCCACTGGATAAAGCGCACACTTGGCACGATTTGCGTTTGGCCATGCAAGCCCTGGCCGATTTAGCCTAGCCTGTAAGCAGCATGCCGCTGGCTTAGGCCGACTCAAGCGGATTAATGCTGACGAGCTTACGGTTAAAAGGTAAAATCCACACTTTTATTTGTTCCGATTCGACTTTCACCATGCGCGCCTCCCAATTTTTCTTCAACACGCAAAAAGAAGCCCCCAACGACGCCGAGTTGCAAAGCCATATTTTGATGGTGCGGGCCGGTTTAATTAAACGCTTAGGTTCGGGTTTGTACAGTTGGATGCCCTTGGGTTTGCGTGTTTTACGCAAGGTTGAAACCATTGTGCGCGAGGAGATGAACAAAGCCGGTGCGCTGGAATTGTTGATGCCGGCTGTGCAGCCACGCGAGTTGTGGGATGAAACGGGTCGTTGGGCGGTGTTTGGCCCACAAATGCTGAAAATTACCGATAGGCACGAACGCGAATTTTGTTTTGGCCCTACCCACGAAGAAGTGATTACCGACATTGCCCGCACGGAAATTCGCAGCTACAAGCAATTGCCGCTTAATTTTTATCAAATTCAAACCAAATTCCGTGATGAAATCCGCCCGCGTTTTGGTGTGATGCGTGCCCGTGAATTCATGATGAAAGACGCCTATTCCTTTCACACTAATTTCGCCTCATTAGAGCAAACTTACGCCACCATGTACCAAGCCTACAGCGCGATTTTCAATCGCTTGGGCTTAAAATTCCGTGCCGTTAAAGCCGACACCGGGGCCATAGGTGGCGATGGTTCGCACGAATTTCATGTCTTGGCCGATTCCGGTGAAGACGGCCTAGCGTATTGCGACAGCTCCGATTACGCGGCTAACGTTGAGTTGGCTGAAGCCATCACCCTGACTAAACGTCAGGCACCAACGGTCGCCATGCAAGAAGTCGACACGCCTAAGCAAACCGCTTGCGCCGACGTGGCGGCGCTCCTAAATATCAGTGTTACGCAAACCGTCAAAGCCATCGCGCTTATGGTGAAGCAAGCCGATGGCAGCAGCCGTTTTTACTTGGCCTTGTTGCGTGGCGACCACAATTTAAACGAAGTGAAGTTAGGCAAATTAGAGGGCATGGCGGATTTCCGCTTGGCGACCGAAGAAGAAATTCGCGCCCATTTAAATTGCCCACCTGGCTTTATCGGCCCGGTCAATGTGGCGGCTAATGTCACGGTGATAGCCGACAAATCCGTGGCCGCCATGAGCGATTTTGTCTGCGGGGCCAACAAGCCTAAATTTCATTTAAGTGGGGTGAATTTTGGCCGCGATTTAGCCGAACCCAGTTTGGTGGCAGACATACGCAATGTAGTGGAAGGCGATGCCAGTCCAGATGGCAAAGGCACATTGTCACTTTGCCGTGGCATAGAAGTGGGCCATATATTCCAATTGCGGACTAAATACTCGTCTGCCATGAACGCCACCTATTTGGATGAGAACGGCCAGACTCAAGTGATGGAGATGGGCTGCTACGGCATAGGCGTGTCACGCATCGTAGGCGCGGCCATAGAACAAGGTTTTGATGAGCGCGGCATAGTCTTCCCGGCTAGCATGGCGCCCTTTGCCGTGGCCATCTGCCCAATCGGCTACGACAAATCCGAGGCGGTGCAAGCCGCGGCTAATCAGTTGTATGCCGATTTAAAAGCCGCTGGCATTGATGCCTTGTTAGACGACAGGGGCGAGCGTCCCGGCGTGATGTTTGCTGAAGCCGATTTGATGGGCGTGCCTCACCGCTTGGTGGTGGGTGAACGCGGTTTAGCCGATGGCTTGGTGGAATACAAAGCCCGCCATGCCGAGCAGGCCGAGTCCTTGCCTTTAAATCAAGTGCTGGCATTCATGCAAAAAATAGCCTAAATCAAATTAGACGACCCATGCCTTTTTGCCATGCATTCCTAACTGTGTTGCTAGGCTTAATCGTTAGCCTAAACAGTCACGCGGGATCGCAAATAGAAGAGCCACTCTCACGCTCCGTTAGGGCCATGATGCAACGCAGCATCAGCGATAAAGCCCCGGCAAAACTGCTGTTTGCTTCCGATAAGGAGGGGGACGCTTGGTTGCAGACCATGTCCAGCCGCCTGCAAAAACGCATTCCCAATGCCGCCTACCGTGAAGATTTATTGCGCACTGTGCATTACGAAGCCAGCCGCGCTGGGCTAGACCCGCAACTGGTTTTAGGATTGATACAGGTGGAAAGCGGCTTTAATAAGTATGCCGTGTCGACCGCTGGCGCCCGTGGCTTTATGCAAATCATGCCGTTTTGGCCGCGTGCCATTGGTGCGTCCGACCACAATTTATTCTTATTGCGTACCAATTTGCGCTACGGCTGCACTATCTTAAGGCATTACTTGGATAGGGAAAACGGCGATTTATTTCGTGCGCTAGGCCGCTATAACGGCAGTTTAGGCCAATCTGCTTATCCCAATTTAGTCCTAGCAACATGGCGTAAACACTGGGATTACCCGTCCAAAAATGGCGATTTTCCCGCAAAATTCCCCGCCACTCACCTTTAAATGCATTATTTTTTGGATTAATACCCACATAAAATCAATTGCTTATCTAGCGTTTCCGGCCCATGCACACTATTGGTGCCTAAAAAAGTTTACATTTACGAAAAAATCGTTCAGTATTGCGCTAGCGTTTTCATGACGGGGTCACTTAAGTCAGAAAAAAGCCCCGCATATTGCGCCGTTGTTCGCATTAACTTGTTACTCATTTATATAATAATTTAGGAGAATTAAGTATGTCGAAATTAACTGCACTTGCATTAAGTATTGCTGTATTAGGGGGTGTCTGGGCTTATATTGCGCTTGGCCCATTAGGGGCAGAAGACGGCACAGTTGAGGCCTTAGTCTGGGTTGGCTTTATTGCTTGGGGTGCTTTTTTCCACGGTGGAGCAGACGATGCTGCAGTGAAAAAAACCATTGTAGGCATGATTTATGGTTCTGTTTTAGCCGGTGTTGCACTAACCTTAGTTGGCGCTAATCCACTTGGTTTAGCAGGTGCCGTGGGCCCAGCAGTTTACATTGCTGCAACGGTATTCCTCTTAGTGATAGTGGCAGGACAAGACTTATTATCATCAGTGCCATCCAACGTTTACGGGTATGCAGCAACGGCCGGTTACGCATTACAAACAGCCAATGTTGGTAGCGTAACAGCAACGGATTTAAGCAATCCAGTATTGCTAGTGTCATTATCTGTTGTACTTGGTACTTTGTTTGGTTTAGCTTCTTCTAAACTTGCAGGCGCATTAGGCAACTAATCGCTCTTTAATTAGAAATAAAAAAACCGCCCTAGTGGCGGTTTTTTTATGCACGCAAGCTGAAATTTTTAATTGCCTTTGACAACTTTAAAGCCGATATAAGTGCCAAATTCGCCTTCTGATTCATGGTAAACAAACAGCATGTCGTTGGCATAACCGGTGCCGTTTAAGTGATTGTGCGAACGCAATTTGAGGTCTTTAGGCAAGGCGCTCTTGCCTTGGAATTGACCGTTTAAATTAAACACCAAGACGCACTTGTGGTCGATGTCCAATAGCAGCAGTTCCTCATTTTTTACCCCGGTGTAAGACACGAAGTAATCGCTTACGTCATCAATGGCGGCACCCGTTTTTGTAAGGTCCAGCGTGATTTCACTGGCAGGCTCGCGTAATTTTAAATCCACCACTAACACTTTGTTGCTGCGTCCTTGTTTGGCGTAATAGAGCTTACTTTCAGGGTTGTAGCTGGGCATGGTGTTGGCATCGCCGAAGGCCGGATTAAAACCAAATACATCGGTCGAGCTGTCTTTTACTTCGCCAGTTTCAGTCAGGTCTATTGCAAAAATACCGGTGTTCGGAGAGAAGCCAGCGTAGCTAGAAATATTGTAGGTAATGGTCTCCAATTTATTGCTATTGCTGTTGTAATAAATGGAGCGGTTATCGTAGCCTGGGCGCGCTGAATTCACGTATTTACCTTCGTCGTTGTAGGTGTGAATAAGCGATTTAGAAATGGGCGCTTCGAACTCGCTGCCCATAGGTGCCAAGCCGCCATCGGCAACATAATAGCGTTTTAAACCAGGCGCATGCGCCACGGTCATGGGGCGGGTAGTGGGTTTTTGCATCATTGGAATTTTGATGCCGACCTGGGCCTCGGCTAATATTTCCGCTTGGGCATGATGCCCTGCCATGGCTGTCAACAATGTAAGTACTAGGGTAGAAATACGCATAAATAAGTTTTCTTTAATGGCTAGGTTGATAATTAATTTAGTCTAAGCGTCACTGGAATTCGTTCAAGTGATAGCCGTTTGTTTTTCTATTAGCATGGCGTCGCCATAACTAAAAAATCGGTACTGTTGGGCGATGGCATGGACATAAGCCGCTTTAATATTTTCCAAACCCGCGAAAGCCGCTACTAACATCAGCAGCGTGCTTTTGGGCAGATGGAAATTAGTGAATAGACGATCAACCACTTTAAATGCATAACCAGGGGTGATGAATATATCGGTGTCGCCACTGCCCGCTTTTAACAAGCCATTGGCACCTTCATTAAGCTTGGCAGCGCTTTCTAGGGCTCTAAGGACTGTGGTGCCCACTGCCGTGACTTTACCCCCGCTTTGTTTGGTTTGTAGAATCAAGTCCACCGTGGTTTGTGGAATGCTGTACAACTCGCTGTGCATTTTATGCTCGTGTATGTTATCCACGCGCACCGGTTGAAAAGTGCCGGCGCCGACGTGCAAAGTCAGGTAGGCAATGTGTACGCCTTTATTTTTCAATGCTTCCAACACGGCCTCGTTAAAATGCAGGCCGGCGGTTGGAGCGGCTACTGCCCCAGGGTGTTTATTAAATACCGTCTGGTAACGGTTTTCGTCCTCGCTGGTGGCAGCATGGGTGATATAGGGGGGTAAGGGTAGGGCGCCATGGGCATCGAGTAAATCCAACACCGCGGTTTCGCTTAAAAAACGCAGTTCGAATAAATCATCATGACGGGCCGTGACTTCTGCATCAAACGCAGCCGATAGACGGATTAAACTGCCCACCTTGGGAGCGCGTGAAGCGCGAATATGCGCGTAAGCCGTGTGCGTATTAATCACGCGCTCGATTAGCACTTCCACATTACCGCCGCTGTGTTTATGGCCAAATAAGCGCGCTTTAATTACGCGGGTGTCGTTAAACACCAATAAATCACCAGCATTAATGCAGTCCACTAAGTCTAAGAATTGTCTGTCGTTGAGGCTCCCGTCCTGGCCGCTAAGGTGCAACATGCGGCTGGCGGTTCGCTCTGATGTCGGGTGCTGAGCAATTAATGCATCGGGCAAATAAAAATCGAAATCTTCTGTACGCATAATTCCTAGAGCTTGTTATAATAGCGAAATCGCAAATTATACAGCAATGTATTTTCAATAATGCCCGGGTGGCGGAATTGGTAGACGCACGGGACTCAAAATCCCGCGCTGGCAACAGCGTGCCGGTTCGATTCCGGCCCCGGGCACCAAAATAAAACAAGCACTTAACGTAAAGTTGGTGCTTTTTTTACGTCTATTT
>JBEDKJ010000047.1:0-8233 GCA_041172285.1 Pseudomonadota bacterium | reverse complement strand
TGGCATAGCGAATTAAACGCAAGGTAGGAAAGCCGATGTGTGCGGTCATGCGCCTGACTTGGCGATTCTTGCCCTCACTGATTTTAATTTCCAACCAGGTGGTAGGGATGGCTTTGCGCTCGCGTATGGGCGGTGTTCTTGGCCACAACAGAGTAGGCGCATCAATGATACGCACGGATGCGGCCTGGGTCACAAAATCCGACAATGCCACGCCCAGCCTTAATGGCGCCAAATCCTCCTCACTGGGCTGACCCTCCACTTGCGCCCAATAGGTTTTAATTTCTTTGTGTTTAGGGTCGCTCAAACGGTGTTGCAACATTCCATCATCGGTTAGAATAAGCAAACCTTCGCTATCGGTATCCAGGCGACCTGCCGCGTACACCTGGGGTATAGCAATAAAGTCTTTTAACGTCAGGTGCTTTTCGTGCGGACTAAATTGGCACACCACGTTAAACGGTTTGTTAAATAAAATTATCATTAAACACTTACACCATTAAAATCATCAGCTTAGGGAAAAATATGACTGCAAAAAACAGCACCACTGGCAAAATTATCAAGCCTGCCTACGGTGAAAAAATTACCGTCAACGCCGACAACACACTGCAGGTACCCAACCAGCCTATTATCCCATTTATTGAGGGCGATGGCATAGGCGCTGACATCACGCCACCCATGATTAAGGTGGTCGATGCCGCGGTCAATAAGGCATACCAAGGCAGCAAAAAAATAGCCTGGATGGAAGTCTATGCCGGGGAAAAAGCCACCAAGGTTTACGGCGAGAACGAATGGTTACCGGCTGAAACCATGGCCGCCGTGCGCGACTACGTGGTATCGATTAAAGGCCCGTTGACCACGCCGGTCGGCGGTGGCATACGTTCATTAAATGTATCGCTGCGCCAAGAATTGGATCTATACGTCTGCTTGCGCCCTGTGCAATACTTTACCGGCGTGCCCAGCCCGGTTAAGCACCCAGAAAAAACCGACATGGTTATTTTTCGTGAAAACACCGAAGATATTTATGCCGGCATAGAATGGGCAGCGGGCACAGACGAAGCGGCTAAAGTCATACAGTTTATCAGCGACATGGGCATGCGCAAAAAAATTCGCTTCCCCGAATCCTCAGCCATAGGCATCAAACCGGTGTCCATAGACGGCAGCAAACGCTTGGTGCGTAAAGCCATACAATATGCCATAGACAACAACAGACGCTCGGTGACCATTGCCCATAAAGGCAACATCATGAAATTCACCGAGGGCGGATTCCGCGACTGGGGCTACGAAGTGGCTAAAAAAGAATTTGGCGCAGTCGACATTGACGGCGGCCCATGGTGCAAATTGCCCAATGGCTTGATCATTAAAGACTGCATTGCCGATGCCTTCTTGCAAGAAATTTTATTGCACCCGCAAGACTACGACGTGGTGGCCACGCTCAATTTAAATGGCGACTACATAAGTGATGCCTTGGCAGCCCAAGTGGGCGGCATAGGCATTGCCCCTGGCGCCAACCTAAGCGACACGGTCGCGATGTTTGAAGCCACACACGGCACGGCACCAAAAATTGCTGGTAAAGACTTAGCCAATCCCAGCTCCATCATTCTTTCTGCCGAAATGATGTTGCGCCATTTAGGCTGGACAGAGGCGGCGGATTTGGTCTCACACGGTGTAGCCAAAGCCATCTTAGCCAAACGCGTGACCGGCGATTTTGCCAGTGAAATGCAAGGCGCAAGCCAAGTAGGCACGGCCCAATTCGCCAATGAAATTATTGCTAATATGTAATGCACCACAGCAAGGTCTCGCCGCGCGGGACCTTGCCTCGCGGCTAAAATCAAGCAAAGCCGCCCGTTTAATGGCGTATGGTTTACAATGGCTAGACTGCTGTTTACTAATCCAACCCATAAAGCGCTGCTAATTATATGGCCACTGCCCCTTCATCAATCAAACTGAGTGGTCTAGCTCGATCGTTAATACAAGAAAAATTGCTTAGCGAAGAAGAGGCACAAGCCATACAAACGCAAGCCAATGCTGCCAAAAACCCCTTCATCACTCAGCTGATATTAAGCAAAAAATTAAACCCGCAAATCATCGCGCAAACTTCTGCCCAGGCCTTTGGCTTACCTTATTTGAATTTAGATGCCTTCGATGAAGCGCAGTTACCGACTAAGCAAATCGACCCAAATTTAATGCAAGTGCACCGCGTCATGGGATTGCAAGTACGCAACAATGTGCTGTTTGTCGCGGTCTCCGACCCAACCAATTTGCATGCCTTAGATAGCGTGCAATTTTTAATGGGCATGAGCTTGTCACCGGTGGTAGTGGAAGACGACAAACTGGGTCAGTGGATCGCCAAATTGGTGGGAAGAAGCGACACCAGCATGCAGTCTTTTGATTTGGCAGACGATGAATTCGGCGTGTTGGAGTCGGACGACTTAAACGACAATAAAGAGCCGCTGGCGCAGGAAATTGACGATGCCCCCGTGGTGAAATTCTTAAACAAAATGCTGCTAGATGCCATCAACATGGGCGCATCCGATTTGCATTTTGAGCCTTACGAAAAATTTTATCGGGTCCGCTACCGAGTAGACGGCATCCTAAGAGAAATTAACCAGCCGCCACTGGCCATCAAAGAAAAATTGGCCTCGCGCATCAAAGTGATTTCCAATATGGACATCTCGGAAAAACGCATTCCCCAAGACGGTCGCATGAAACTGGTCCTGTCTAAAACCCGCCACATCGATTTTCGGGTCAGCACTTTGCCCATGATACATGGCGAAAAAATTGTCTTACGTATTTTAGACCCTGCCAGCGCTAGCCTTGGCATCGATGCCTTAGGCTACGAGCCTGAGCAAAAAGCCGCCCTGCTCCATGCCATACAACGTCCTTATGGCCTGGTATTGGTCACCGGCCCCACCGGTTCAGGCAAGACCGTGTCGCTATACAGCTGCCTAACCATACTCAACAACCCCGGCGTGAACATTGCCACGGCAGAGGACCCCTGTGAAATTCCATTGGCAGGCATCAACCAAGTTAACGTGAACGACAAACAAGGGCTCACTTTTGCTGCCGCCCTAAAGTCGTTTTTACGGCAAGATCCCGACATCATCATGATAGGTGAAATTCGCGATTTAGAAACCGCCGACATGGCCATCAAAGCGGCTTCAACCGGCCACATGGTGCTGTCTACCCTGCACACCAACGATGCGCCATCGACCTTAACACGCTTGCTTAATATGGGTGTGGCGCCATTTAATATCGCGGCTGCGGTCTCGCTGATTACGGCGCAACGCCTAGCTCGCCGGCTTTGCCCTAGCTGCAAAGTGCCCCTGGACGTGCCTAAGCCAGCCTTACTGGGCTTGGGTTTTAGTGAGCATGACTTGGATGGCAGTTGGCAGTTATATGGCCCTAAAACAGGCGGTTGCGCGCATTGCAATGACGGCTATAAGGGCCGCGTCGGCATCTATCAAGTCATGCCCATCAGCGATGCCATTAGCCGTCTCATCATGAATAATGGCACTGTGCACGACATTGCCGACCAAGCCAAATTGGAAGGCGTGAAGGATTTACGCCTAGCCGGTTTAGAAAAAGTGAAGCAAGGCTTAACCTCTATCGCAGAAATTGAAAGCTGCACCAATGAATAATAGGCGTAGCCACCATGGCCCTCACTAGCGAACAAAGAAAAGACGCGCTGTATGCTTGGGAGGGAAAGGATAAGAAAGGCAAAATCCTTAGAGGCGAGATGCGCGCGGTCGGTGACGCCTACGTCAAAGCCACCTTACGTCGCCAAGGCGTCACGGTCAGCAAAATCAAAAAAGTCAGCGGCTTTGCCAGCAAGGGATCGGTCAGCGAAAAGGACATCACGCTGTTTACCCGCCAATTAGCCACCATGATGAAGGCCGGCGTGCCGCTGCTGCAATGCTTTGACATTGTCGGCAAAGGCCACAGCAACGCGGCCGTGGCAAAATTGCTCATGGACATCAAAGCCGACGTGGAAACGGGCAGCAGTTTGAGTGCGGCGTTTCGCAAATACCCGCTGCATTTCGATGCCTTGTTTTGCAACCTCATTGCTGCCGGTGAACAAGCCGGTATTCTGGACACCTTGCTAGACAGGTTGGCCACCTACAAAGAAAAAATCCTGGCGATTAAAGCCAAAATAAAATCGGCATTGGTTTACCCGGCAGCCATAGTCGCCGTGGCTTTCATCATAGTCAGCATCATCATGATTTTTGTTATTCCGGCCTTTAAATCCTTGTTTGACGGCTTTGGCGCCGACTTGCCGCTGCCAACCTTGGTGGTGATGGCCATATCCGATGTGTTTGTTGCCTGGTGGTGGGCCATATTTGGCGTGATTGGCGGCGGCCTTTGGTTTTTCTTTTACACGTGGAAACGCTCACTCAAGATGCAAGCCAGCATGGACAGATTGATTTTGCAGATTCCGGTATTTGGCCCACTGGTGCGCAAAGCCACCATAGCCCGCTGGGCGCGAACCTTGTCTACTATGTTTGCCGCTGGTGTGCCACTGGTTGAAGCCTTAGACTCGGTTGGCGGGGCAGCAGGCAACCACGTTTACCTTACCGCCACTAAAGCCATTCAACGTGAAATCAGCACCGGCACTAGCTTAACCGTGGCCATGCAAAACACTCAAGTCTTCCCTAGCATGGTCTTGCAAATGACTGCCATAGGCGAAGAGTCTGGGGCATTGGATGCCATGCTGAGCAAAGTAGCGGACTTTTTTGAGGCCGAAGTGGACGACGCGGTGGCTGCGCTAGCGAGCTTAATGGAGCCTGTCATCATGGTGGTGCTGGGGGTGTTGATAGGCGGCCTGGTGATCGCCATGTACATGCCCATATTTAAAATGGGTGCCGTGGTTTAAACCAAGGCAGGCCATCCAGGTTTATTTCTTGGCGGCCGCTTGCAAGGCCCGTTCAATTTCCTTATACGGTTGCGCGCCTAACATGCGTTTGCCATCGGCAAAAATCAAGGTGGGCGTGCTGGTAATGTCCAATGATTTTGCCAAATCCCCGACCTTCTCTAGAGGCACATCGCAATTAACGGCATTTTTAGGCAGTTGATTGCGCATGATCCAATCGTCCCATGCTTTCACCCGATTGCTGGCACACCAGATGGCTTTAGACTTAGCCGCGGCATCCGGGTGCAATTGCACGATGGGGTAGAGAAAAGTATAAACAGTGACGTCCGAAATGTTGCTTAGCTCATTTTGCTCCAAGCGTTTGCAATACGGGCAATCCACATCGGAGAACACCACCAACTTGCGGCTGCCGTTACCCTTCACCACCTTAATGGCTTGATCCAAGGGCAATTTGGCGAAGTCTATCTTTGTTAGCTCGTCCATGCGCTCCGCGGTCAAATCTTTTTTGGATTTAGGATCAACCAAACGGCCTTCCGCAATCAAAAAAGTCATTTTTTCATCGGTGTAGATAATTTGACCCGCCATGAACACTTCATACAAACCCGGGTAAGGCGTTTTGCTGACGCCTTCTACTTTAAATTTTGGGTAGGCGGCTTCCACGGCTTTTTTAAGGCTGGCTTCGTCGGCCATGGCGGCAACACTAAGGCTGCTTAAAACGGCATAAGCCATTAATTGTTTGATCATACTGTTCCTAAATTAAATAATGGGGCTGGCTAAGCTTAAGCAGAATTTAAAGCTTGAGCGCTAAGGCCAGCAAGGTTTTCTTAATGAGGCCTTGGTTAGCCAACTGCCAAGCTGTTTTTCGTATCCTGTTAAGAACGGGATTAGCACTGGAAAAAACCTTAAAAAGACCGTCAGTAAGCAATTGCATGCTCAGCACATCGGCTTTTCTACCCCTAGTATAGGCTTTTAACAGACTCCTGTCGGCAAGGCTCTGATAAGAATTTTTTGTTTGCAGGATGGCCAGCAAATCAATCACGTCTCTAAAACCCAAGTTAACGCCTTGGCCTGCCATGGGGTGAATTTGATGGGCAGCATCGCCTACCAATACCACGCCGTCTTGAACGGTGCGCTCACAAGTTTGTTGGCACAAAGGAAAAGCCACTGGCGGACTGAGCAACTGCATGTCACCCAACGCCTGGTCACCGGCTTGCATCACTGCCTGCGTGAAAGCGGTCGGGCTTAAGGCCAACAATTCGTCTGCATAAGCCAATGGCACCGACCAGACAATGGACACCGTGTTGTTGGATAAGGGCAACCAGGCCAGAATCGTGCCGCCATCCTGACGATGGCTGGTAAACCATTGCCTAGCGACATTCGCATGGCCCTGCGCCACGCTAAAATTGGCCACGATGCCGAGCTGCGCATAGGACTTTTTTTGCACCTTGATGCCCAATTGCTCGCGTAACCAAGATTGGCTGCCATCGGCTGCAATCACCAAGGCACTTTGAATGCTGCGCTTATCGGCCAGATGCAAGGTGGTGGTGGCGCTGTCAAAACCCACACAGTCAAGATTAAACAGAGTAGGCATGCCAGTCATGCTGACGCGTTCATGCATGGCCTGCGCCAAGGCACGCGATTCCAGCACGTAAGCCAGGCAATCAGCGGATTCATCCTCAGCCTCCAAACTTAATGGCACGCCGTCCGCAAAAAGTTGCATGGCATTAATCTGACCTAAGCGGCCTTTATCCAGCAAGGGCCACGCCCCTAATTCGGCCAACCATTTCGCATTATTTGGGCTAATGGCATAAATTCTGGTATCCCATAGGCTCCCAGCAACCGATAGACTGGTGGTATCCGCAAGACTATTGGCATCGGCATTGACTTGGGGTTGACTTAGCCCTGGGCCGCTATCCAGCAGGGCCACGCTATAACCCGCCTGATGGCAGGCCAAGGCTGCGGCCAAGCCCACCAAGCCGGCGCCCACCACCGTGACATCCACCCTTAGTGATGCTGCAGGGTCTGCGCTAGGGGCCATGGTCTGGGCTATTGTCTGGGCTGTGGTCATTTACCAAAACTCATTTTTTGTATCAAATGCCGTTTTATTGGTTTGATCACATCAAACAAAGCCAAACCGGTACTTCTGATGGCAGGCAAACCCAACAAGTCATTGGAAAACACATTGACCAAAAAGTCGGTAAACAATAAGCCACGCTTGCTATCATTTTGGCGACTGACATGGTAGGCCTGCAGCATGCTGGCATCGCCTAGCTGTGTCGAGGGGCAAGCTTGTATGCTGGCGGCCAGCGAGACGGCATCGCGCAAACCGACGTTGAAGCCCTGGCCGGCGACCGGGTGCATGGTTTGCGCGGCATTGCCTATCACGACCAAATGCGCCACGTCCTTGGCTTTTAATTGCGCCAGTTTTAATGGAAAACGCAGGCGTTTGCCTACCTTCAAGAATTGCCCCACTCGGTCGCCAAACTGCAAATGAAATTGCCTTAAAAAATCCTCGTCAGACAGCGCCATCAACTGCGCCACGTAATCGGCTTTACCGGTCCAAACCAAGGAAAAAGCCGTCGGTCCATTGGGCAACAAAGCTAAGGGACCGTGCTCGGTAAAGCGCTCGTAAGCGACGTTGCCGTGCGGCAGTTCGGCTTCCACCTTGCTGATCAAGGCGTCGTGGCCGTACTCTTTGGTCTCCTTAGTGAGCCCATCGATTTCAGCTAGGCTGCGCCCACCATCGGCCAACACCACCAATGGACTGGTGACATGCAGGGTTTGCCCTTGATGCGTGTAGCTAACGCTGGCATCTAGCGCACCGTGCACTATCTGCTCAGCATGGGCTTCAAACAAACCATGCACTAGGGGTTGCTGACTCATCGCTTCATTCAGGGCGCGGCTTAAATCGCCATAGGACAGCACGTAGCCCAAGGCTTCTTGCTGCAAGTCAGCGGCATGCAGCCATGAACGGCCTAAGCTGCCTTTTTGTGACACGTGTATGCTGTTGATGGCGGTGGCTACAGGGGCCAGCGCGGCCCATATGCCGAGCTTTTCCAATATGCGGCGACTGCCAAAAGACAAGGCCAAAGCGCGGCTTTCCTGGTAGGCATCGCTTTGCTTGCGTGCTTCTAGGACGCTAACGGACTGACCCTGTTGTGCTAGCAACAAGGCCAAGGTGGCGCCCACCGGCCCACCGCCAACGATAATGATGGGTGCCGTCATGAGGTCCGCATCAACGCCTCTATGTCGGCCACTGTTTTAATGGCCTTGGCCGTCAACACGTCGCAAGCTGTTGCGGTGACCAAGACGTCGTCCTCTATGCGTATGCCAGTATTCCAAAAATGCTCAGGCACGTTGGCCGCAGGG
>JBEDKJ010000046.1:0-3501 GCA_041172285.1 Pseudomonadota bacterium | reverse complement strand
ACAATGAAGACTTTTATTAACATAATTTATACCTAAGGTTGAATTTGAGCAGCCATTATGGGTCAGAAAGCAGACAAATTCAATCTGGAAAAAAACGGTGATGCCCGCCATGCAATGTAAGGTATTTCAATTTAGCTTTAAACCGTCTTTAATCGGCAGCCTGGTCTGCTTGGTTTGCATACCCTTGTTTATTAATTTTGGCTTGTGGCAATACAACAAAGCGCAAAAGAAAATAGCCATACAGGCGGTTTATGAGCAAGGCAAAGTGAACGGCGCGCTGCCTTTCCCGACGACGCTGCAAGGCGATTTAACTGCCGCCGATTGGCAATATAAAAAGGTCACGGTGAGCGGCGAATACTTAACGCAATACCAATTTTTATTGGACAACCAGGTGGAAGACAACCGCGTGGGTTTTCATGTGATCACGCCCTTGAAGATCAGCGGCACGGCGCAGCACGTGTTGGTCAATCGCGGCTGGGTAGCCGGCAGCAGCACGCACAGCGAGGTGCCCAATGTGGCGACGCCCAGTGGCGTGCAAACGGTGGTGGGGCAAGTGTGGGTGCCTAGCAAAAAAATATTTAGCTTAGAGGCTAAAACCCCGCCCAGCGAATTGGGTCAAACCCAGCCATGGAAAACAGTGTGGCAGCACATGCGCCTAGACGAATACCAAGCGCGCGTGCCGTTTAGCGTGTCGACCATGGCGATTAAATTGGACCCGGCCAGTGAGGCCGGTGGCTTTGTTAGAAACTGGACGGTGTCGGCCGAGCGCATCACCACGCACATGGGCTATGCCTACCAGTGGTTTGGTTTCGCGGTGGCCACCTTGCTGATTTTTATTTACATGAGCGTTAGCCGCATTAGGCCGGAAGCGACGGCCGATTAAAATAGCAATTAGCAGTGTGCTGCTCGCTCAGCGAGAAGTTACAATAGTGCGATTTAATTTTTAACCTTAACTTTTAAACAGAGTTTTACATGCAAAACGACAAACAAACTGTAGACCTAACCCAGCAACGCAAAGGCCGCCTTGTGCTGATTTTGATGCTGACCTTTTTTGTGGTGCCACTGGTGGTGGTGATGATGATGTACCAATTCAACTGGATGCCGCACAGTGAAAGCATGGGCGATTTGGTGCGCCCTGCCCGCTTATTAAACAGCGAGCCGGCTTTGCAAGAAGCCAATGGCCAAGCGTTGCCTAGCGATTTTTGGAAAACGCGTTGGAGCATCGTCTACGTAGCCGACGATTGCCAAGCCGCTTGCTTGGCTAAGTTGCACGACATGCGTCAACTGCATGCGTCCTTGTATAAAGACATGCCGCGCGCGCAACGCGTGTTGATCACGCGCACGCAAGACATTGCTGCGATTAAACGCGATTACCCGGATTTGATTGTGCTCAACCAACCGGTCGAGCATTTGGCGCCGTTTACGGCGCAATTTAAAGTGGCGGAAGAAAACGTGGCGACCAGCAACCGTTTGTATTTGGTCGACCCGCTAGGCCATTTTATGATGAGTTATAAGTCTGATATGCCCTTGGCCACGGTGCGTAAAGACGTTGCGCGTTTATTGCGTTTTTCATGGGCGGGCTAATCATGCATCCTACTTCAAACGCGTTCCGTTATTTTAAAGGCCTGGTGTTAGTGGCCACCCTAATGGCTTTGTGCGTGGTGTCCTTGGGCGCTTACGTGCGCTTAACCGATGCCGGTTTGGGCTGCCCGGATTGGCCAGGCTGCTACGGCACCTTAACCGTGCCACAAAGTGAGGCGGCCATATTGCAAGCGCAAACCACTTACCCAGACAGCGCCGTGGAAGTGGGCAAAGCCTGGCGTGAAATGGCGCACCGTTATTTAGCCGGCACCTTGGGTTTGTTGGTATTGGCGATTTTTGTATTGGGCTGGAAAGCGCGCAAAGAAATTAAAAGCTCGCCCTACACCTCCAGCTTTTTACTGCTGCTAATCGGCTTTCAAGCCATGCTAGGCATGTGGACCGTGACCATGCTGCTCAAACCGGCCATCGTTAGCGGCCATTTGCTAGGCGGCATGTCGACCTTGGCGGTGCTCACTTGGTTGGCGCATCGGCATTGGGGTTATTACTCCGACGGCATCGTGACCTGCCAGCGCTTGCGCTTAGCCATCCGCTTGGCTTTAGTCTTGCTGTTTATGCAGATCTTTTTAGGCGGCTGGACCAGCACCAACTACGCGGCCCTAGCCTGCACCGATTTCCCCACTTGCCATGGCGCTTGGGTGCCTGACATGGACTTTAAAGATGCCTTCCACATGGTGCGCGAACTGGGCTTAAGCAAAGACGGCAGCGCCTTGTCTTTGGCCTCGTTAACGGCCATCCAATGGACACACCGCGTCGGGGCTTTGGTGAGCTTTATTTACTTAGGCGCACTGGGCTTAACTACTTTAAAATACTGGCAATTAAAACGCTGGAGCGTTTTATTGTTGAGTGCGTTGATTACGCAAATCGCTTTGGGCATCAGCAACTTAGTGTTGCATTTGCCTTTGGTGTTGGCGGTGGCACACAACTTCACCGCGGCTTTATTAGTGATCATCGTGGTGGTATTGAATTCTAAAATTAGCGGTGGCAAAGCCAACTAAATTTAACCTTTTAATTTTTAGTGGCATGGCCGAGCAATCTCAAGCCATGCCAAATAACGAATAAACCAAATAACGAGTAACCCATGACCAGTCAGACGCAAACCATGCAAAACTTAGGCGCTAGCTTTAAAAACTTCTTCTCGCTGTGCAAACCACGAGTCACCTCGCTTATCGTGTTTACCGCGCTCATAGGCATGTTCATGGGCACGCCAGGCATGGTGCCTTGGACACTGCTGATAGCCACCACCTTGGGCATCGCTTTTGCCTCTGGCGCCGCGGCGGCTTTCAATTGCTTAATTGAACACAAGATCGATGCCATCATGGCCCGCACCCGTGGCCGCGCATTGCCTACTGGCCAAGTGTCGTCTGGCCAAACCGGCGTGTTTGCCACGCTATTGGGCGCAACCGGTTTAGGCATTTTGTATGTTTACGTAAACCCATTGACCATGTGGCTAACCTTTGCCACCTTTGTCGGTTATGCCGTGGTCTACACGGTGTTTTTAAAACCGGCCACACCGATGAACATCGTCATAGGCGGCGCATCCGGCGCCATGCCACCGATATTGGGTTGGGCCGCTGTGAATAACGTGGTGGCCCCGGAATCGCTGATTATGTTTTTAATCATCTTCGTTTGGACGCCGCCGCACTTCTGGGCATTGGCTTTATACCGCCGCGAAGAATACGCTAAAGTCGGCATGCCCATGCTGCCGGTCACGCACGGTGAAGCCTTCACCTTGCTGCACATTTTGCTCTACACCATCATTTTGGTGGCCGTGGCACTGATGCCTTATGCCATGGGCATGAGCGGCCTTATTTACCTAGCTTCATCGGTGATTTTGAATGCCATTTTCTTGGCCTACGTGATTGGCTTATACCGCCAGTATTCCGATGATTTAGCGAAACG
>JBEDKJ010000045.1:0-4456 GCA_041172285.1 Pseudomonadota bacterium | reverse complement strand
GTTCTAATTCGTCTGTGCTGAGGTGGTGTAAGCCAAACTCTTGTAAGCCGGGTGAATCTATCAGCTGGCTGTGTGCGTCCAAATGGTATAAATGGGCGGCGGTGGTGGTGTGTTTGCCGCTGTCTAGACTCATGCTGACTTCCCTAGTGCGCACTGCTTCTTCGGGTAACAAGGCATTAATCATAGTGGATTTACCCATGCCGGATTGGCCTACTAAAATGCTGGCTTCCCCTTGCAAATAGGGCCTTAAGCTGGAAATATCTTCTTTAGCCGACAACGACAGCACGCGATAACCTAAACCGCTGTACAAGCCAAGTTTTTGCTTGGCTTGCGAGCTGTCTGCCAAGTCGCATTTATTAAGCACTATGAGTGGTTTAATATGCGCCGCTTCAGCCGCTATCAAGCAGCGGTTTAACAAGGCTTGGTAAAAGCTAGGCTGGGTGGCTAACACAATGATGATTTGCGTCACGTTGGCCGCCAGCATTTTGCTTTTGTAGGCATTGCTGCGGTAGAGCAGCGTCTTGCGCGGCAGGGTGCTATCGATCACGCCTTCGTGCTTGTCGGTGAGTTGCAGATTGACTCTGTCGCCACAGGCGAGATCGGTTTTTTTGCCTCGGGTCACGCAGCTAATGCGTTTTTTATCCGGCAATTCAATTTGATAGCGTTTGCCGTATGCTGCCACCACGGTACCTTGGAGGGGCCCAATGAATTTAGTCTGGGTAGAGGTGGTGTCGGTCAAAAGGCTAGCTGTCAGATTAAAGTCTGTACAAATTTAATTTAAGTGCTGGCATTATGCGCTAAAAATTAGCTGCTGTAGGCTGCTAGCTTGGCTATCCTTAGACTAGCCGGCGGATGCGAGTCATAAAACGCAGAATGCAAGGGGTCTGGCGTCAAGGTGGAGGCATTGTCACGGTAAAGTTTAACCAATGCACTCACTAAATCTTTAGCGCTGGCTTGTTTAGCCGCATAGGCATCGGCCTCAAATTCATTTTTACGTGAATAACTGGCCATCAGCGGGCGCATTAAAAATAAAAATACCGGCGAAACCAACAAGAACAGCATCAACGCCATGTAATTGCTAGCGTTCTGCACACCTAGTCCAGTATAAAACCAGGGTTGCTGCATGAGCCAGCCCAATAATGCCAAGCCTAAAAAGCTGACAGAGAACAACATGACGATACGTTTGATAACGTGATGGTGTTTAAAGTGGCCTAATTCGTGAGCCAAGACCGACTCTATTTCATCGGTGTTTAAGCGTGCCAACAAAGTGTCGAAGAACACCACCCGTTTAGATGCACCAAATCCCGTGAAATAGGCATTGCCATGGCTGCTGCGAGTTGAGCCGTCCATGACAAACAGCCCTTGCGATTTAAAGCCACACTTAGTCAATAGCGATTCAATGCGCGTTTTTAATTGCTCATCCTGCAATGGGCTAAATTTATTAAATAAGGGCGCTATGAAGCTGGGGTAAACCGCTAGCATGGTAAGGTTAAAGATACTCCAGGCAAACCATAAATACAGCCACCAATAGGCGCCGGCGCCTTGCATTAACCAAAGGGCTAGCAATAAGATTGGGCCACCTAAGGCCAGCCCTAATAGGCCATGTTTGATTAGGTCACCAATGAACATGGAAACCGTCATTTTGTTAAAGCCAAATTTTTCGTCGATGACAAAAGTTTTGTAATAATCAAAAGGCAAATCAATTAAGCTGGTCAATAACATGGCGCTGCAAATCACGGCTACGCCACGTATTATGGCTTGATCTGCAAACAACTGTTGCCAAAAGTTATCTATGCTTTGTAAGCCCCCGCCTAAGGTTAAGGTCAATAACAACAAGGTCTGAACTAAGCCCTCGCTTAGACCTAATTTGGATTTGGCCGCAGTGTAGTCGGCTGCTTTCTGATGCCCATCCAGTGCGATACTGGCGCTAAACGCTGCCGGCACATGATTTCGATGGTGCTGCACGTGGCGGATATGCCTGCCAGCAAGCCAAAGGCGTATCAACGTTGATGCAATCACTAAGCTAATAAATGTAAGGGTAAAGGTCATGGTCTAGTCAAGTTCGGTTAATATGTTGCCATTGTGAAGCATAAGCAGGCTTATGGTTCATTGTTAATGTTATAAAACACACATTTTAATGGAAATCATGATGGCGGAAATAACAACTAGCAACAATCAGAACAATTTAATTTGGCTGGACATGGAGATGAGTGGTTTGCTGCCCGATACAGACCGCATATTGGAATTGGCGGCCGTGGTAACCGATGCTGAATTAAACGTTCTAGCCGAATCGCCGGTATTGGTTATTCATCAAAGTGATGCCGTTTTAGAGGGCATGGATGCTTGGAATAAAGGCACGCACGGCCGCTCAGGCTTGATCCAAAAAGTAAAAGACTCGACCTTGGATGAGGAGCAAGCCAGTCTGCAGATGTTGGCATTTTTGAAAAATTGGGTGCCAGCCGGAAAATCGCCCATGTGTGGCAACTCCATATGCCAAGATCGACGCTTCATGGCCCGCTTTATGCCTGATTTAGAAAAGTATTTTCACTACCGCAATCTGGATGTAAGCGTATTTAAAGAGTTGGCGCGCCGATGGAAGCCGGAAATTTACTCGGGTTTTAAAAAAGCCAGTAAACATGAAGCCTTGGCCGACATCTACGAATCCATAGACGAATTAAAATACTACCGCGAACATTTCATCGTTAAGTAAACGAGAAAAAAGAGGGCGCCGATTAAGGCGCCCCGGAGGAGGAGAATAACAGCTTTGGAGAAGCTTGTTATTACTAAAGCATTTAGCGTGCCAAGTTTATTGTTTCGTTAAACAATTAGCCGCTTTGCTAGGCGCTATGCATGAGCAAGGCTTGGTAAGCTGCCAGATACGCCAAGGCACTTTTGTCCCAAGTTAAGTCTAGGTTCATGCCGTTAATTTGAATTTGTTTCCACGCGGTTGTGTCGTTTTTGTATACATTTAATGCCTGTTTGATGGCATTAAGTAAGCTGGTAGAGCTGGCTTCACTCATGACAAAGCCATTGGCGGTTTTGTTTTTAAAGCTAATTAGATTGGTGTCCACCACCGTGTCAGCCAAGCCACCCGTAGCGTTAACCACCGGGGGAGTACCATAAGCTAAGCCATACATTTGATTAAGGCCGCACGGCTCAAAGCGTGATGGCATGATAAATAGGTCGCATCCGGCCATGATCTGGTGTGACAGGGCCTCGTTGTAAGATATGGTCACGCTGACTTGCTGCTGGTTGTTTTGAGCCAAATGGCTGAAGGCTTTTTCCAATGACGGTTCGCCGCTACCCAGGACGACTAATTGGCAGCCATCATCAATTAACTGTTGGCAGATAGGCAGCAACAGGTCCAAGCCTTTTTGGTGGGTGAGTCGACTCACTACGCCTAATAATGGTGCGCTTGCATCAATTTGTAGCCCTAATTTTTTTTGCAAGGCCAATTTGACTTGTTTTTTACCGGCTAAGGCCTTGGCGCTGTAATTTTTTATTAAATGCGGATCGGTTTTAGGGTTCCATTGCTCTGTTTCTATGCCGTTTAGTATTCCCTTAATTTCGCTACCACGTAAGCTTAGCAAGCCTTCAAGGCCAAAACCAAACTCCGCTGTTTGTATTTCTTTGGCATAGCTTGGGCTTACCGTGGTGACACCATCGGCGTAGAAAATGCCGGCTTTTAAAAAAGACAACTGGCCATGGTATTCAAAGCCGTCAATAGCAAAATGGCTAGGCGGCAGGGCAAGCGTAGTCAACCAGGCGGGTGCAAAGCAACCCTGAAAAGCCATATTGTGTAGGCTAATCAAAGATTTTGCTGGGCTGTGCTCGAGTAGCTTCATGTAGGCCGGGGTTAGTCCGGTTTGCCAGTCGTTGCAATGCACGATGTCGGGTTGCCAGTCCGCTATTGGCGATTCGCTGCTGCTTAAAATGGCGCCAACTTTGGACAGTATGCCAAAGCGCAATGCGTTGTCTAGCCACTCCAGTCCGTTTGCGTCGGCATACGGGCCGCCTTCACGCTCATACAGGTTAGCGGCTTTGATGACCATGACTTTGAGCTTGCTACCAGGCAATTCGCCCATCATTAAATCGGCGTGCATGATCATCGGTAGCTTATCTAACTTAGCGATCACTTTTAGATCGCTAAGCTGATTTAATACTGCGGGGTACCCAGGCATAAGGAGGCGAATGTCCACGCCCAATTTTTGCAATGCCAGCGGCAGGGAGCCGCTTACGTCAGCTAAACCGCCGGTTTTGATCAGAGGAAACGCTTCGGAAGTGCTAAACAATACCCGCAAAATAACCTTTCTTGATTGTGGTAGGGATGCATTATTATATTGTATAAAGTTCGGCTAGCTAATAATGATTTAGGGAGTGGCATGAGTTTGCATGGTTTCGTAATGGTAGGCCTAGGTGCCGCAATTGGTGCCTGGTTTAGGTGGTTGTTAGCCCT
>JBEDKJ010000044.1:0-12949 GCA_041172285.1 Pseudomonadota bacterium | reverse complement strand
ATTTATATATATATTATTTAGGTTATAAAGATGAATATACAAATCAACCGTGAAACCCTGTTAAAACCTTTAACATCCGTCACCAGCATTGTTGAAAAAAGGCATACCCTGCCTATACTTTCTAATTTGCTATTGGAAGTTAAACAAAACAAAATTCATTTAACGGCCACCGATTTAGAGATGCAGATTTCGCTAACCGTTGACAGTGCGACCAGTGGTGATTTTTCCACTACCTTATCCGCAAAAAAATTATTGGATATTTGCCGCTCTCTACCAGATAACGCTGAGATCAATATGAGCACAGCGGAAAGCCGTATTACATTAAAAGCGGCAAAAAGCCGATTTAATTTGCAAACATTACCGGCTGCAGACTACCCAGTAATGACAAAGACACAAGCTAGCTCAACCTTAGTGGTTTTAGCCCAACGTGAGTTAAAAGACTTATTAAAGCAAGTTGAATTTGCCATGGCTCAACAAGACATTCGCTATTATTTAAATGGCTTGTTATTTGAATTAGCCGCCAATAAATTAAACATAGTGGGAACGGATGGCCACAGGTTGAGTTTCACATCAACCGAATTAAAACAAAACTATGAAAAACAAGATGTCATCTTACCTAGAAAGACGGTGGTTGAATTAATTAAGCTACTCGACGACAGCGACGATGAAGTGCAAATAGAATTGGCCAGCAATCAAGTGAACTTTAGTTTTGCTAATTTAAAACTCATATCAAAAGTAATAGACGGCAAATTCCCCGATTACAACCGCGTTATTCCTGTTGGGCATCAAAACACCTTTAGCGTTGAAAGATTAAACGTATTGTTGGCTATGCAACGCGCATCGATTTTATCCAATGAAAAATACCGCGGCATTCGTATGGTGTTGAGTAATAATAATTTAAAATTGATCAGCACCAATAGCGATCAAGAGGAAGCAGAAGAGGAAATGGAAATAAATTATAGCGGTGACGCATTGGATATCGGATTTAACGTTACCTACTTAATTGATGTGCTAAATAACACCAACAGTGATCAAGCCAACTTTTCTTTTGCTGACGCCAACAGCAGTTGTTTAATTACTATTCCAAATAACCCAAATTACAAATACGTAGTTATGCCTATGCGTATTTAAAATAGCCTTATGTTTCACGTGAAACAATAATAAAAATGCTTTAACCAAATCAACAAACACTTAACTAAAGAAAACGAGTATGGCTGAAAATAAAAAAGTTACACCTGATTACGATTCTTCCAGTATTAAAATTCTTGAAGGTTTAGACGCCGTACGTAAGCGCCCGGGTATGTATATCGGCGATACCTCGGATGGTTCGGGATTGCATCACATGGTGTTTGAGGTTTTGGATAACGCCATTGATGAAGCCTTAGCCGGTCATTGTAATGAAATTAAAGTCACCATCCATTTGGATAACTCCATCAGTGTCACCGATAACGGTAGGGGGATTCCTACCGACATTAAATACGATGACATTAAATCGGTTAAACGTTCAGCGGCTGAAATCGTCATGACGGAACTGCATGCCGGCGGTAAGTTTGACCAAAACTCTTACAAGGTTTCCGGTGGTTTACATGGGGTAGGGGTGTCGGTTGTAAACGCCTTGTCTGATTGGTTACGATTGAAAATTTACCGTAACGGTGAAATACACCAAATGGAATTTCAGCGCGGCGTGCCCATGGCACCCTTAGCGATGATGGGTAAAACAGAGAAGCGCGGCACGGAAGTTCATTTTCTGGCTTCGGTGGAAACCTTTGTTTTGGTTGAATACCACTTTGACATATTGGCTAAACGCATACGCGAACTATCGTTCCTCAACAACGGTGTGAAAATTGAGCTTATCGATCAACGTAGCGGTAAGAGTGAAAACTTTGCCTATTCAGGCGGCATTAAGGGTTTCGTTGAGTACATGAATCGAACCAAATCCGTGCTGCATCCAAAAACATTTTATGCCATGGGTGAAAAAGACGGCATGACCATAGAAGTGGCCATGCAGTGGAACGATTCCTACAGTGAAACCGTACAATGTTTTACCAACAACATTCCGCAACGCGATGGCGGTACCCATTTAACGGGTTTACGTACAGCCATGACGCGTACACTTAATCAGTACATTGAACAAACCGAAATGGCTAAAAAAGCCAAAGTTGAAACCACTGGCGATGACATGCGAGAAGGCATTTGTTGCGTGTTGTCAGTCAAAGTGCCGGACCCGAAGTTTTCATCACAAACCAAAGATAAATTGGTGTCATCAGAGGTGCAGCCTGTGGTCTCAGAAGTGGTGGCAGCAAAATTGGCAGAATTTTTACAAGAGAACCCAGCCGATGCAAAAATCATCGTTGGTAAAATCGTTGATGCGGCACGTGCACGAGAAGCGGCGCGTAAGGCACGTGAAATTACCCGTCGTAAGGGCGTCATGGACACCATGGGCTTGCCGGGTAAATTAGCCGATTGTCAGGAACGCGACCCAGCAAAATGCGAAATATACTTGGTTGAGGGTGACTCCGCGGGCGGGTCTGCTAAGCAAGGCCGGGATCGTAAATTCCAAGCCATATTGCCATTGAAGGGTAAAATTTTAAACGTAGAAAAAGCCAGGTTCGATAAATTAATCGGCTCACAAGAGATCGCGACCTTAATTACTGCGCTGGGCACCAGCATAGGTAAAGCGGATTTTAATGTGGAAAAATTACGCTACCACCGCATTATCATCATGACCGATGCGGACGTCGATGGCGCCCACATCCGAACCTTGCTGCTCACTTTCTTCTACCGTCAGATGACGGAATTGGTTGAGCGTGGCCACATTTACATTGCGCAACCACCCTTGTATAAAGTTAAGCAAGGTAAAGACGAACGTTACTTAAAAGACCAACAAGAATTGGATCAGTATTTATTGCAATCGGCACTCAAAGGCGCGGAGTTGATTACAAAAACCAACGGCGATACCCTCAGTGATGCCCCATTAACTGAAATCGCTAAGCAAATGGTTCTAACAGAAGCGGTCATTCGCCGCATTGCTTCGCATTACGATGAGAGCATTTTGCGTGCCATGCAAGATTTAGGCGAATTAAGCCTAGCCACTAAAGAAAGCACGGAAAAAGCTGCTGAAAAATTACGTCCAATATTAGGCGCAATAGGCAGCGAAGTGATCGTTGGTTTTGATGCCGAGTCTAACGAATACCGTTTAGAAGTGAATAAATACGTGCACGGTAATTTGCAATGTTGCGTGATCAATGCGGAATTTTTAGGCTCTGGCGATTACCGGCAAATCAGCAAAATGTCCAACATGCTGCAGGGCTTATTAGGCGAAGGGGCATTAGTTAAACGCGGTGAGAAAGAATTACCTGTCACTGCATTTAAACAAGCCTTGGATTGGTTATTAGAAGAAGCCAAACACAACCTCAATATTCAACGCTATAAAGGTTTGGGTGAAATGAACCCGTCGCAACTATGGGAAACCACTATGGACCCAACCGTGCGTCGCTTGTTAAAAGTACAAATTGATGACGCCATTGCCGCGGATGAAATTTTCACAACGCTAATGGGCGATAACGTTGAACCAAGACGTGCCTTTATTGAAAGCAATGCCTTGGGTGCAAGCAACTTAGACGTTTAATCGTCAACTTAGACTCAGCCAATTAAAAAAGCCCTGTGGGGCTTTTTTAATGCCTGTAAAAAGCGATGCATATTAACGTTAATAGGTCTGCAAGCACTTAAAAGTAAATTTACATGCCATCCCCTAAGCCCGTTTAATTTAGGCGTCCAGAGCGCACGGATTGGATTCAAATTAAAAGCAAAATCCCTGTGTTAAACTTATCAAAAAACTTAACACTATAAGTAATACTAATCATTGTAGGGAGTGACTGCATGACCTTAAACGAATTGCGTTTTGTGGTGGCGTTGGCGAAAGAACGAAATTTTAGAAAAGCCTCAGAAAAATGTTTTGTAAGTCAGCCGGCGCTGAGTTTGGCTGTTAAAAAATTAGAAGACGATCTGGGCGTGCTTATTTTCGAGCGCAGCCATACCGATATTAGCCCTACAGAGGTTGGCCAAAAAATTATAGAACAAGCCACGCGAGCTCTAGAAGAGGTGGCGCACATAAGGGAAATCGCTAAGCAAGGTAATAACCAATTGGCTGGGCCGTTTCGTTTGGGCTTGATCTATTCGGTTGGACCTTATTTGCTCCCAGAAATCATTCCGATTTTGCGTCGTATGTGTGCCGACATGCCATTGGACATAGAAGAAAACCTAACGGTACAGCTGGAAGCACAGCTTAAAAGTGGGGCCATAGACGCCGCCATTGTGGCCTTGCCTTTTGATGTTCCCGGTATTAAAACGCAAGCTTTATATGATGAGGAATACGTGGTGATGGTGCCGATTAGCCATGCTTGGGCGAACAAAGACAGCATAGTGGCGGATGATTTGGTTGATGAGAATGTCTTGTTGCTTAATAGCGGCCATTGTTATAGCCACCAGGTTTTGGCGGCTTGCCCAGATTTATCAAAAAAAGGGCAAGTGTTACAAGGCAACTCATTGGAAACCATACGCAATATGGTGGCATCCAATTTGGGCATCACCGTGTTGCCATGCAGTGCAGCCACAGAACGTTATGTGAATCCTTTGGTAAAGGTGATACCTTTTTCTGCACCGGTTCCAGTTAGGCGAATTGCACTAGCGTGGCGTAAAAGTTATGCCAGAGCAATGGCGGTTAACGCCATAGCCGAAGCCATTAAGGAAATTAAATCGCCTTGCTTGCGTTTAATCCATTAAACCGTGATTTTAAGCAAGGCCAATAAAAAAGGACGCTTACGCGTCCTTTTTTATATTTGAACAAAAGCGTTCAAAAATTATTTGTTCATTACGTACATGGTTACTTCAAAACCAAAACGCATTTCAGTAGCTGCTGGTGTAGTCCACATGGTAGATCTCCTATTCGTTAGTTAATTAAGTTGTTTACAACTTATGGATGCCATATTACAGAGGGATGCAAAAACAACACTGTGTAAACGGACTAAATTCGGCTAATGATTTTCATTAGATAGACTTAGGCGCAGCGCTAATAAAATACGCGAACTCGATAGCCAGCTATGCTTTGATCCGGATTGGCTAAAGGCAGCCTCAGTTTAAGAGATTGACCCGCCGCCAATCCTATTTCAGACTCAGTCCCGTGGTCTAAGTATTCTTGCGGGCTAAATTGACGGGTGTATTTAGCTCTATCCTCGATATCGGTCAGGGTTAATTCTATCCTTGGGTAGGCTTGACTAAACGGTGCTTGATTAACGATGGAGCTGGATAAATACATTAAGCCAAGGCGTTGCTCGTCTTCTAACAAATCCGTGTCATCCAGCACCAGCAAATTAATTTGTTTGGCCAAGGCAATATTGCAGCCAATTTTTTTACAGGCTAGCTTTAAGTATGCTTGGCTGCTGGGGTAGCGCCAGCTGATTTCGGCACGCAAGAAATAAACCGTTTGCAACACCGCGCTTAACAATAAAAGCAGCAGCATAAAAACAGCCAGGCTATTTTTCCATAGGGATTTTGTTGTACTTTTGCTTAAATTGGCGCCACTGTGCTTGGTGTTTTCCGCGCTAGCCGGAGTATCGCCTTGCGCGTTAAATAGGGTGAAACAATGACCACAACAAACCAGGCCTTGGTGCTGTTTTATTTTATCTTCTGCCACCTTAAAACGGCTTTGGCAGGATGGGCATTCCAAACTTACGATCATTTTTTTCTGCCCGTTAACAAGACCCAAGCATCCATGTAAACCGGCGCTTGCATATCAAACCACGGCGAATAAATAGCCGATACGGTCTCGGCTTGTTCCCTTAAAATGCCAGACAAGGCAATTTGCCCGCCGGATTTGCAGGATTTAGCCAAGGCCGGTGCTAAAACGCTCAACGCGCTAGATAAAATGTTGGCCACTACGATGTCGTACTGTTCTGTTTGGTAGTCGTTAGCATGATAAAAGCTCGCCTGCACGGCGTTTTGCTCGGCGTTATACAAGCTGGCCTGTATGGCTTGGGCGTCGATGTCGGTGCCCACTACTTTAGACGCGCCTAATTTTTTAGCAGCGATCGCGAGAATGCCAGAACCGCAACCGTAATCCAATACGGTCTGGTCTTTTTTTACGGTTTGGCTAAGCCAAGCCAAACACAAATGCGTGGTTGGGTGGCTGCCGGTGCCAAACGCTAGGCCGGGGTCCAGTACGATATTAATCGCATTGGCATTGGGTGCGCTGTGCCAAGTAGGCACTATCCATAAATCATCGGTAATTTTGATTGGGTCAAACTGCGATTGGGTGGCGCGCACCCAGTCTTGCTCTTGTATGACTTCGGTGGTGTAGTGCAAGGACGGAAGTTTAGTTAGTCGCTCTAAATCGGCCATGACTTTAGCTACATCCACCCCTTCATCAAACAGGGCGCTGACCAGATTTTGTTGCCAGATACCGGGTGGCGGATCGCCCGGTTCACCAAAGATGGGTTGCTCGTCTAGTGTGTCTGCGTTAGCGTCTTCAATGATGGCGGACAATGCGCCTTGTTCCATTAATGTGTCGCTAATTAAATCCGCCGTGTTGTCTTTTGCTGCAATTTTTAACGATAACCATGCCATGCTAAACCCATCTATTGAACATGCTTATTGCTAAACATTATTTATTATAAATACCCAATTTTTGCTCAAGGTAATGAATGCTGGTGCCGCCGCTATGAAACGCGGCATCGGCCATTAAATCAGCGTGCAATGGTATGTTGGTGTTAATGCCAGAGATCATCATTTCAGATAAAGCAATGCGCATACGGGCAATCGCTTGGGTACGGGTGTCGCCATAAGTAATCAGTTTACCTATCATCGAATCGTAGTGCGCCGGAACCGTATACCCAGCATAGGCGTGGGTGTCTATGCGCACACCTGGGCCGCCAGGCATGTGAAAGGCGCTGATTTTGCCAGGGGACGGTACAAAGCTGTACGGGTCTTCCGCATTAATGCGGCATTCGATGGCGTGGCCTCTCAATACCACGTCTTTTTGACGAAACTTCAGTTTTTCACCGGCCGCCACGAAAATTTGTTGCTGCACTAAATCAAAGCCCGTAACCATTTCCGTGACCGTGTGTTCCACTTGCAAGCGGGTGTTCATTTCGATGAAATAAAACTCATTGTTTTCATACAAAAATTCAAACGTACCGGCACCACGGTAATTGATTTTGCGACAGGCTTCGGCGCAACGCTCACCAATTTTGTCGCGCAATCTCGGATTTAATAGAGGTGCTGGCGCCTCTTCAATAATTTTTTGATGACGGCGTTGCATGGAGCAATCACGGTCACCTAAATACACCGCATTGCCGTGTTGATCGGCTAATACTTGAATTTCGATATGGCGTGGTTTCTCTAAGTATTTTTCCATGTAAACCACGGGGTTGCCAAACGCCGCTTGGGCTTCGGCTTTGGTCATGTTAACCGATGCGATCAGGGCCGCTTCGGTGTGCACCACACGCATACCACGTCCGCCCCCGCCGCCGGCTGCTTTAATGATCACCGGGTAACCTACTTGTTTGGCGGTTTTAATGATTTCAACCGGATCGTCTGATAACGCCCCATCTGAGCCTGGTACGCATGGCACACCGGCTTTTTTCATGGCATTTTTGGCCGATACTTTGTCGCCCATTAAACGAATGGTTTCGGCTCTAGGGCCAATAAAGACAAAGCCGCTTTGTTCCACCCGTTCAGCGAAATCGGCATTTTCCGATAAAAAGCCATAACCAGGATGGATGGCTTGCGCATCGGTTACTTCAGCCGCACTGATAACGGCGGGTATGTTTAAATAACTTTGACCGGATGATGCTGGGCCTATGCAAACGGATTCATCGGCTAATTTTACGTATTTAGCTTCACGGTCTGCTTCAGAATGAACCGCGACGGTTTTGATGCCCAACTCGCGGCAGGCGCGCTGAACGCGTAAGGCAATTTCGCCTCGGTTAGCAATTAAGATTTTGTCAAACATAGCCATGTGATTAAAACCCCGTGATTAAGCAATAATGAAAAGAGGTTCGCCGTATTCCACTGCTAAGCCATTATCAAGTAGGATTTTTTTAACCACACCGGCTTTATCCGATTCAATCTCATTTAATAATTTCATCGCTTCGATAATGCATAAGGTGTCGCCCACCTCTACCGTGTCGCCTACTTCCACAAATGGTTTTGAATCCGGTGAGGCCGAACGGTAGAAAGTACCGACCATAGGCGAATTAACCGCATGGCCTTCTTCAACCGCCGGTGCGTCTGCGGCAGCGGGAGCGGCTGCTGCTGGCGCAGTCGGGGCGCTAGCAGTGTAATGCTGAGGTGGCGCGTAGTTGCTGTATTGTTGCGGTGCGGCATTGGCATTGGCAGTGAAGTTACGGCTAATGCGCACTTTTTCACCGTCTTCGGTTAGCTCGAGTTCGGCTATGCCTGATTCTTCAACAAGATCGATTAATTTTTTAAGTTTGCGTAAGTCCATAATAACCTCTAGAAATCCAGGAATAATTTAATTAATTGAGAATAACTTTTTAAGCTTGATCGTTATGCTTGATTGCGTAATCAAGCGCCAGTGCGTAACCTTGTGCACCTAAGCCGCTGATCACACCCACTGCGATGTCGGTAAAATACGAATGATGACGGAAGGCTTCCCGGGCATACACATTGGATAAGTGCACTTCTATAAAGGGCACCTTTACTGCAGATAGGGCATCGCGCATGGCCACCGATGTGTGAGTAAAGGCGGCCGGATTGATAATGACAAAATCCACTTTGCTGGTCGCCAACGATTGAATTTTAGTGACCAACTCGGCTTCGGCGTTGCTTTGAAATGTTTCTAAAGCTACCCCAGCATTTGCTGCCATGTCCACCAAGGTTTGATTGATACTGGCAAGGGTCGCTTTGCCATAATGTTCAGGTTCACGCAAACCCAACATATTGAGGTTGGGACCATGAATGACTAAAATGGATTTAGCAGGCATACGCGCGGTCTTTTTTTACACTAATAAGCGAAAATTTGGGCAACTTCATAATTGCAAGTTTGCCGAAGTTAGCCGGTTTTGTCCAGCAAATTTACAGCAAATAAGCGAAATTACGCCTTACCAATGATTTAAGTGCTTGATATCGTTAGCTTAAAAACGCCGCTATTATTTTGCTTAGATTAGTCCTGAATTAAGGGCTCTAAAGCCTCGCTTAATAGGGCTTTTGAGATGCGGCCAAAGTAGTTTTTTTGCACCACGCCGTCTTTGTCTATGATGACGGTATAAGGCAGCACACCCTGGCTGTTACCAAGCGCACTGGCCAACTGCATGCCTTCGTCTTCCGCCACCAATAAGGGGTAGCTAACCGGGGTGGCCAGCGCAAACTCTTTAACCAATGCCAATTCGTCTACCGCCAAGCCCACTACCACGACGTTTTTAGCTTGGTATTGGCTTTGCAATTCGCTGAGTTCTGGCATTTCTTCGCGGCAGGGAGGGCACCAGGTTGCCCAAAAATTAAGCACAACAATTTTACCTTGGTACTGCTTTAAATCTTGGCGTATGCCGTCTTCGTTGACTAATTGGCTGTTAAAAAAAGCCGCGGTCGAGACGCTAGGGGCAGCGGATTGCTTCAGTGGCGAGTTGGGGTTAAGGGCAAAGTAATAAATAGCAAAGCCCAAGCCAAACATAAGGACAAAATAAATGGCATTGGCGCGTAATTTGGTTAGCATGGTATTGCTCCTTGATTGTTCGCGTCGCTTAAGCAACCATCACGCTGCTGCAAGGTGCGGCTAAAGCGCTCGGCATTTTGAAAGCCCACGGTTTTTAGGCTAGGCATTTCTTGGCCGCGCCCATTAAAAAAGGCGATACCGGGTGGACCGTATAAGCCAAAGCGTTTTAACAATGCACGGTCTGCATCGGAATTCGCCGTGACATCGGCTTGCAATAACACGGTGTCTTTTAGTAGTTGCTGCACTTTCTTATCGCCAAAAGTAAATTGTTCCAACTCCTTGCAGGCCACGCACCAGTCCGCATAAAAATCCAACATCACTGGCCGGCCTTGGCTGTTGGCCAACCTTGCATCCAATTCGGCCACGCTTTTTACGCGTTCAAAAACAAGGGCATGGGTTGATGCGGCGTTTGATGCGCTTTTGTTAAACAAGCCATCAAGCGGTTGAGTCATTGATTTGGCCCCAGATAGGGCGCCAATTAAAAGTGCCATGCCTAGCAATAGCAAAATAACCGCCACGCCTTTGCTCAGCCTAGCGGCATGGCTGGCATGCTCGGCTAGGCGATCCAAGGCCTTGTGGTAAACCGCCGTCATGATGAGCAAGATCGACCAAAGGCCTAATTGCCAAGGCACAGTAAGTAAGGGGCTGATCAGCCATATGGCCATGGCCAGCATTACCAGGCCAAAGAAATGGCGTACGCCGTTCATCCAGTCACCTGTTTTTGGCAACAAGCTACCGGCAGAAGTGCCTATCAATAACAGCGGTACGCCCATGCCCATTCCTAGCGCAAACAAGCCCAGGCCGCCCAAAAGCACATCGTGTGTTTGCCCTATGTAGATTAGTGCGCCGGCCAGCGGGGCGGCCACGCACGGGCTGACGATTAGGGCCGATAAAGCGCCCATGGCAAACACGCCGATAAAGCGACCGCCTTTAATTTTGTTGGTGGTCTGCAGCATTTGATCTTCAAAGCGCTGCGGCAGTTTTAATTCGTACAGGCCAAACATGGAGCCAGCCAGCAACACAAATAAGACGGCGGTACTGCCCAAGACCCAGGGATTCTGTAAGGCCTGGCTGATTAAATTGCCAGTGAGGCCGGCGGCCACCCCGGCTAAGGCATAACTCAAGGCCATGCCCAATACATAGGCCAGCGATAAGCTAAAGCCGTGCCATTTGGCCGCGGCATTGTTCAAGCGGTGTTGGCCTACAATGATGCTCGATAAAATCGGGATCATGGGCAACACACAAGGCGTCATGGACAACAATAGGCCAGCAAAAAAGAAGCCGGTTATGGCCAACCAAACCTGGCCGGATTTTAATAATTGTGTGCTGCTATCGGTTTCATTGCTAAGGCTGGTCGGGCTAGTCGGGCTGGCTGGTTGGCTTGGTGCGGCGCTTGCGATTGGATCAAAAGCCACAGTCAGGGTGTTTTTAATCGGGGCGTAGCATAAGCCTTTTTCGCTGCAGCCTTGGTAACTGGCAAGCAGCGTAAGCGTTTCAGTAGGCGCGCTCAGTTTTAGGCTGGCTTGAAAATCACGGTGATAGACTTCTTGTTTGCCAAAGTTAGCGTCTTCTTTGATTTCCCCAGCAGGCAATTGAATGTCGGTTAATTGAATGTTGCTTGGGGAAAGCAGGCTAAATTGGATGCGCTCGCGGTATAAATAATGGCCAGGTGCAATGCTAAAATGCGCTTGCACGGTTTGCTTATCCAGCGGCTTTAATTGCAGTTGAAATGCCACTTCAGGGGCTAACACGGCGTCGTTATTGCTGTTGAATAAACGAGTCAATGTGCTGCTGTTCTCGGCAAAGGCCGGGTTAAAAAAGCCGCAAGAAAAAAACAGCGCGGCCAATGCGGCGATGCTGTAATTAGACAAACGTAGCAACAATAATTTTTTCACGTAGCGGTGTTTCCAAGGAAAATAGTTTTAACAAATGGCATGCTGGGTACTTGTCATTATAGAATACCGGCACCACAAAAGACCAAGTGCCGGTTATTAAGACCAGCTCAATTTTATTTAGCCTGGCTTTTGATGGGCTAGGGTTATCATACGTTCCATTGTTTAAGGTAGATAAGCGCATGCGCATTATTTTTTTCTTGGCCATACTGGCTTTTCCAGTGGCTGAAATTTGGATTTTAATGGATTTGGCCGAGCAATACGGTGGCTGGCTCATCCTTTATTTGCTGGTCATTACCCTGCTAGGCTTCCGGCTTATTCGTGATGAAAAACAGTCGTTTTCTGGGCGCATGATGCAACACTTAAGCGCGGGCGGCAATCCGATTAAAGCCTTGTTCGGCAGTGCCCGTAATATTATGGCCGGCGTCTTGCTGATTATCCCTGGCATCATGACCGACATCCTGGCGGCCATTTTGTTATTGATCCCGGTTAATGCTACGGCGCAATCTCGGCCTAATCAGCAGGCCAGCGCCGCCAATGACGACGTCATCGAAGGCGAATTTCATAGAGAAGATTAAGGCATGACTTACCAAATTAGCATACCCGCTAGCGGCCAGCAATTTAGCGCCAAAGCCTCAAACAACTTACTCGAGTCGGCCATCGCCGCCGGCGTTAACCTGCCTTACGGTTGCCGCAATGGCACGTGCGGCAGTTGCAAAGGCGACGTCCTTAGCGGCTCCGTGCATCACGAAGATTACGCCGCTGGCGCACTGACGGAGGCCGAATTGGCTGCCGGCAAAGCTTTGTTTTGCTGCGCCTACCCCTTGTCTGATTTGAGCTTGGCTTGCCGTGAAATACGTGCGGACATTATCCCACCACGCATATTACCGGCGCGGGTAGAGCGTAAAGAACAGCTGGCGCCGGATGTGATGGCTTTGTTTTTAAAATTACCCAGCGGCGAACAATTAAAATTCATGGCTGGCCAATACCTGGAAATCCTATTAAAAGACGGCAAGCGCCGCGCCTTTTCATTGGCCAATGCACCCCACGCCAACGCGCTATTGGAACTGCATTTGCGCTTAATTCCCGGCGGTCAGTTTACCGAATACGTTTTTAATGAAATGCCGGAAAAAGCCATATTGCGCATAGAAGCCCCATTCGGCAGTTTCTTTTTGCGAGAAGACTCCAGCAAGCCCATCATCATGGTGGCAGGCGGCACCGGCTTTGCGCCGATTAAAGGCATCATAGAGCACATGCTGCATAACAACATCAAGCGTCCGATTAGCTTGTATTGGGGTGCCCATGCGCAGCAAGATTTGTATATGAC
>JBEDKJ010000043.1:0-19028 GCA_041172285.1 Pseudomonadota bacterium | reverse complement strand
ACGCAACATGCCTTGTTCGATGTGGTGCGCATAGACCACTTTAGAGGCTTGCAAGCGGCATGGGAGATCCCGGTGGATGAGGCCACGGCCATCAACGGCCATTGGGAATTAGCACCAGGTGTGGCCTTGCTTACGGCTATCAAGCAAGCCTTACCGACTGTTTGCTTGGTCGCTGAGGATTTGGGCATCATTACCGATGAAGTGAACCATTTGCGCCTGCACTTTCAATTGCCTGGCATGAAGATTTTGCATTTTGCCTTTGGTGGCGACAACGACAACCCCTATTTGCCGGCCAATATAGAAGAAAACAGCGTGGCCTACACCGGTACGCACGACAACGACACCAGTCTTGGCTGGTATCAGGCATTGGATGAAGCGCAACGTCAGCATCTGCATGCGCACTTGGTGGCCCATTTAGGCGAGGCGCATGAGCGTAACATGCCCATGGATTTGGTTAGCATGGCCATGCACAGTAAGGCCATGTTGGCAGTGGTGCCCATGCAAGATGTACTTGAATTGGATGGCCAGCACAGAATGAACACGCCAGGCACGGCCGCCGGCAATTGGCATTGGCGTTTTAATTGGGCGCAACTTACGGACGGCATGCGGGCCCAATTTGCCCAAGTCGTGAACGAAAGTGGGCGGGCTTAATACATGTCGATGTGGATAGGCATGGACATTGGCGGCACCAACTTGCGTTTAGGCGTGTTTGCCGGCGAAGGCGCGCCTAAGTTGCAAGAAGAAATGCGTTTTCAGGCTGACTTCAGCAAACTTTGCATGGCGCACAAAGACGCGCCCGAGCAAGCATGGCAGCAAATACTCAGCACGCTAGCGGATGCTATTGCCACAGTGCGTAAACACCACTCAGGAGTAGTGGGGGTGGGCATAGGCTTTCCCGGTTTTATTGACCCAGGCAGCCAAAAGATAGTGGCTTCGCCAAATTTACCGGGTTTGCACCAATTGGACTTGAGTGCCGATTTAAGCCGCCTAATTGCCTTGCCAGTGTGGACCCTAAACGATGCCTTGGCCGCCGCCTACGGCGAATATGCCTTGCGCGCGCAACAAATGAACAGCTTGATATACCTGGGCCTAGGCACCGGGGTAGGCGGTGGCATGATACTGGATCAGCACGCCGTGATTGGTCAGAATGGGGTGGCCATGGAAGTGGGGCACATCATTATTAAGCCGCAAGGCCGTTTGTGCGGTTGCGGTAACCGCGGCTGCATGGAGCAATACGCCTCGGCGAGCGGTGTTAGCCTGACGTTTTTTGAGTCCAGCGGTCGGCATGAGAGTGCGCAGACCATTGCGGAACTGGCGCAGGCAGGCGATCAAGCTGCTAAGGATGCTTACGCCATAGCCGGAAGCGCTTTGGCCCAAGCATTGGCGCAAGTGCTGAAAGTGCTGGACATCAGCCAAGTGGTCATAGGCGGTGGCATGCGTGCAGCCTGGCCATTAATGTCAGACGCGTTCACTCAGCAATTGGATGAAGATTTGATACCGGTGCTACGTGGGAAAATTAGCCTACACTTATCTGAACTGGGCGATCAAGCCGGTATATTGGGTGCGGCCATGTTGGCCAAGACTTACAGCCAGGCTTAATGGTGGTCTTGTGCAGTTAGACTGGCGAGATAGAGCGATTCGACTTTAGCCCTGGCCCATGGGGTTTTACGCAGGAATTTTAGACTGGAAGCCAAGCTGGGTTCGTGACTAAAGCAGCGCACCGGTATGCGGGCGGCTAAACCCGGGTAGCCATAACATTCAATCAGTTGGCTTAGCATGGTGGCAAGGGTAATGCCATGCAGTGGGTTGTTGATTTGATTGCTAGGGCTGGGATTCATTATGATCAGTGTAAGGCTTGGCTGCAGAACAGCCAATAAAAACAATAAGGATAAATGCGCATGAGCACGACTTCATTAGACCCGCAAGCAGTCGGAATGGCCGACATCGGCAATAGGCTGGCGTTTAGCAAAAAGCTGCAAAACACCACCAATAAAATTCACGCAGCCAAGGGCATAGATGAGATTTTAACCGAAGTCAGCAACGAGATATGCGATTTGTTTGCGGCAGAGCGCATTACGATTTACTTGCAAACCGATGACGCTAAGGCCATCGTCTCTAAAATAAAAACCGGACTTAATCAATTTAAAGAACTGAAGTTGGCCATCACGCAAACCAGCATAGCCGGTTACGTGGCACTCAATAAATGTTTGCTAAATATTGCCGATGTATACGATGACGCCGAATTATTGGCCATCAGTCCGTCCATCCAATTTCTAAAAGAAGTCGATTTAAAAACCGGTTTTCACGCCAAGCAAATGTTGGTGTTTCCAATATTGGCGGCGGACGACGGGCGCTTGATAGGCGTGGTGCAATTAATTAACAGTTTATCCGGCTTGCCGTTCTCCCGTTTATTGGAAGAGGGGGCGCCTGAGTTGGCTAAGACCCTAGCCATCGCTTTTGATCAACGCCAGGCCATGCCTTTGATCAAAAGTAAGTTTGATGGTTTGCTGGCCGCTGGCCACCTTAGCCAAGAGGAATTAGCCAGCGCCCAACGTTTGGCGCGTAGCAAAGGCAGTGATTTGGAGTCGGTATTAATCGCCGATTACCAAGTGCAGGCCCGCCACATAGGTGGGGCGTTATCCGAATTTTTTAATGTGCCGTATGAGCCATACCAAGCCAATCGCCTTAAGCCGGTTGATTTACTCAAGCAGCTCAAGCAGGAATACGTTGAAGCTAACGCTTGGTTGCCAATATCACTAGGCGATCAAGGTAGCCTGGTGATATTGACGCCGGACCCAGAAAAAATTAAAAGCAGCGGCATTGTGAGCCACGTTTTTCCAGGTTACTCCAACATTCGCTACTGTGTTTGCTTGCAGCAAGACTTTACGCAAACAGTGCAACAGTTTTACGGCAGTAACGGCACTAGCGGCTTTGTCGGCGATTTGTTGTCGGAAATGGCCGATGAGGAAGAGCTAAGCAGCCTGAGTACCGATGAAGTGAACATGGCGGCGGACAATGAATTGGTTAAGTTGGTCAATAAGATCGTGGTCGATGCATACAACCAAGGGGCGTCGGATATTCATATTGAGCCCTATCCGGAAAAGGGCAAAACGCAAATTCGTTTTCGTAAAGACGGCACATTGGTCAATTACATAGAGGTGCCAGCCAGTTACCGTAACGCCCTGTGCGCGCGCATAAAAATCATGTGCGACTTGGATATATCGGAAAAACGCAGGCCGCAAGACGGCAAGATAAAATTTAAAAAATACGGGCCGCTGGACATCGAGCTGCGGGTCGCCACCATCCCCTCTGCAGGCGGCATGGAAGATATCGTCATGCGTATTTTGTCGGCGGGCAAACCCATCCCGTTGGACGAGTTGGGTTTGTCCGATTGGAATAATAAACAGCTCAAAAGCTTGATAAGCAAACCTTACGGCTTGTTTTTTGTTTGCGGCCCAACCGGCTCAGGTAAAACCACCACCTTGCATTCCGCATTAGGCTACATCAATACACCGGAAACCAAAATTTGGACTGCCGAAGACCCAGTGGAGATCACGCAAAAAGGCTTGCGCCAAGTGCAGATTAATAAAAAAGCCGGCTTGGATTTTGCCACCATCATGCGGGCTTTTTTACGTGCGGATCCGGATGTCATCATGGTAGGCGAAATGCGCGATAAAGAAACGGTCGCCACCGGCATTGAGGCCTCCCTAACAGGCCATTTGGTGTTTGCCACCTTGCACACCAATAGCGCGCCCGAATCGGTTGTGCGCTTGCTCGACATGGGCATGGATCCGTTCAACTTTGCCGATGCGTTATTAGGCATACTGGCTCAACGTCTAGCCAAGCGCTTGTGCGAGTGCAAGCAGCCTTACCAGGCCTCGCTGGATGAAATGCAGCTATTGGTGCAGGAGTACAGTGAAGAGTTAACAAACACAGCGGCATGGCAACGGGATCCGCAGGCCAGCGAGCAAGCTGTATTAGACGCTTGGCAAAAAGCCTACGCAGACGGCCAGCGGCAATTCACTCTATACCGGCCATGCGGTTGCGATAAATGCAATGGCACAGGTTACAAGGGCAGATTGGGTTTGCACGAATTGATGTTGGGCAGCGACGCGGTTAAAAAGAACATACAGGAACGCGCTAGGGTAGCGGACATTGTCGCTACCGCGTTAGATGAAGGCATGCGCACCCTAAAACAAGACGGCATAGAGAAGGTCTTGCTCGGCTTAACCGACATGCATCAAGTGCGCGCCGTGTGCATCAAATAAAGTTTATGCGTCATGACATGATTTACCTTGTGCGCGGATTTTGACTTCTCTACAATGCGCATAGCTTAAGGCCATGCCCCCGTAGCTCAGTGGATAGAGCATCCCCCTCCTAAGGGGAGGGCCACACGTTCGATTCGTGTCGGGGGCACCAATCATGCATTCCAATGATTTGTATTGACTCAATATGGAGCTTTAAAATTGACGGTTGAATTTTTATACTTGCTTATCTTGGCTGTTTTTCTTATTGCCATGCTTTACTCCTCTGTCGGGCACGCTGGCGCATCCGGTTACATTGCAGTCATGTCCTTGCTTTCATTGGCACCGGCGGTGATTAAGCCGACCGCCTTATCTTTAAATATCTTGGTGGGATTAATTGCCACTTGGCAATTTTACAGAGCAGGGCACTTTTCTTGGTCGCTATTTTGGCCTTTTGCGGCTTTAGCTGTGCCTTGTGCCTTTATTGGCGGGCAACTTAATTTACCTACCGAGCTATTTAAAATGCTTTTAGGCATGGTGTTGTTGTACTCGGCTATGCGTTTTTTTGTGCAATCTAAACAAAGCATGCTAATACATGAACCGCCTCGCGCTCAGGCCTTAGTTGCAGGGGCGGGCATTGGTTTTTTATCTGGATTAACTGGCACCGGCGGCGGAATTTTTTTAACGCCATTGCTGCTGTTTATGGCTTGGGCCGATGCAAAACGAGCAGCGGCTGTGTCCGCATTGTTTGTCCTGCTCAATTCCATTGCTGGCCTAGCTGGCAACGTTAGTGCGACCAAAGCCTTGCCACCCTTTATTGTCCCCTTGCTTATTGCGGCTGCATTAGGCGGAATAGTAGGTGCCTATTTTGGTAGTCGTCGCCTTCCGCCACATGGCATAAAAAAGCTGTTGGCCTTGGTATTGCTGATTGCCGGCTTGAAGTTGTTGTTGACTTAAGTTTTCTTCGCGTCCAATGCTTCCCAGCGGCCAAGCAAGGCCTCTATTAAGGCATCAATTTCGACCAAGCGAGCTTGCAAGGTTTTGACTAAGTCCGCTTGGTTTTTGTAAATCTCGCCATCCGCCAATTGCCCATGGATGTTGGCTTGCTCGCTTTCCAACTGCTCAATTTTTTCTGGGATCTCGGCCAGCTCTTTTTCCTCTTTAAAGCTAAGCTTGTTGGTGGCTTTCACCGGGGCCGGATTGCTCTGCGTTTTGGTCACCTGCGCCAATTCGTTTAGGCGTTTGTCTTCTGCTCGATTGGCTTGGGCACGTTGAAGGCTAAAGCGTTGCCAGTCATCAAAGCCGCCGCCAAATTCGGTCAATACGCCATTGCCCTCAAAAGCAATCACTTGCGTGACGGTGTTTTCTAAAAATGCCCGGTCATGGCTGACTAAAAATAGCGTACCGCTGAAGTCCTGCAACAGGCTTTCCAATAGCTCTAAGGTGTCGATGTCCAAGTCGTTTGTTGGTTCGTCTAATACCAACACATTGGCCGGTCGCGCAAACAATCGGGCCAATAGCAAACGGTTGCGTTCGCCCCCGGATAAGGATTTGACTGGGGAGCGTGAGCGTTGCGGTGGAAATAAAAAGTCTTCCAAATAGCTAATGACGTGTTTGCGTTCGTTGCCTATTTCGACAAAATCGGAGCCCGGACTGATGGTGTCGGCCAAAGTGGCTTCTTCATCCAATTGCTCGCGCATTTGATCAAAATACGCCACATTGATTTTTGTGCCTCGTTCAACCTTGCCGCTGTCGGCCTCGAGGTCGCCCAAGATTAGTTTTAGTAGGGTGGTTTTGCCTATGCCGTTAGGGCCCAGCAGACCGATTTTGTCGCCACGTAAGATACGCGTGCTGAAGTTTTTAATCAGGGTTTTGTCACCGTAGGCTTTGCTGACGTTGTCCAATTCGGCCACCAGTTTGCCGCTGCGTTCACCGGCATCCAAGTTCAGTTTGACGTTGCCTTGGCGTTCGCGGCGTGCCGCACGGTCTAAGCGCAGCGCTTCCAATCTCCGCACGCGGCCCTCATTGCGAGTGCGTCTGGCTTTAATGCCTTGGCGTATCCAGACTTCTTCTTGCGCTAAGAATTTATCAAATTTAGCCGCGTGGGTTTCTTCCACGGCAATCAATTCCTCTTTTTTAATTTGATACTGACTAAAGTTGCCGACAAAATCCGTCAAAATGCCGCGATCTAGCTCGGTAATGCGGGTGGCCAAGCTATCTAGGAAGCGGCGGTCGTGGGTGATGAATAAAACGCTGCCGGTGAAACTTAACAACAAGTCCTCTAACCACTGTATGGCCTCTAAATCCAAATGGTTGGTCGGTTCGTCCAGTAACAGCACTTCGGGTTCGGCCACCAGTGCGCGTCCCAAGGCAACGCGTTTGCGCCAACCGCCGGACAAGGTGGAAATTAAAGCGTCGGCATCGAGTTTCAAACGGCTTAATACCGTTTCTACCCGCGATTGCGCTGCCCAACCGTTTTGCATGTCTAATTCGTGTTGCAAATGCTGCATCTTAGTCATTAGGGCATCAATGTCGACGTCGGTCTTCCCCATGTCGTGGGTTACTTGATGGTAGTCTATGATGGTTTGTTGCAAGGCCCCCAAGCCTTCTGCCACCGCTTCAAATACCGTGTGCGCGGTGTTTAATTCCGGTTCTTGTGGCACGTAAACCACGCGAGCATTGGGTGCGCGCCAAACGGTGCCTTCATCTAATTTGATGGTGCCAGCTATGGCTTTTAATAGGCTGGATTTGCCAGCACCGTTGCGGCCAATTAAGCCCACGCGTTCGCCTGCGTCCAGTTGAAAGGCAGCATGATCAAGTAGGGCGTGATGACCAAAGGCTAGGCAGGCGTTATCTAAGGTAATAAAAGGCATGGATTTTGATGGTTTTCTAAAGGTTGCTGCATGAGGTTCAGTTTGATTGCGATTATAACCGAGCTAGGCTCAATTTCAGGCCGGCCTTACTTATTGGCCAGCATGGCTTTGATATTGGCCATTTTGGATTTGCCAAAATCTTTGCTAATTTCCGGGTCATTAAAGGGGTTGCCAAAATGGCGCACGTCGTCCTTGGGCAATTCGGCGATGAAGCGACTGGGTTCGCACAACTCCATCTCACCGGCGCGTTTGCGCTTTTTGCACCAGGATATGTTTAATGATTTTTGCGCACGGGTAATGCCAACGTACATGAGGCGGCGTTCTTCTTCAATTTTAGTTGGGTCGGTGACGCCAAGCTCCACGCTCTCGCGATGCGGCAGTATGCCTTCTTCTACGCCAATTAAAAAAACGTGGCCAAACTCCAAGCCCTTGGCAGCATGCAAAGTGGACAGCTTAACCGCATCGACTTCGCCAGTCTCTTGGCCTTCTAGCATGCTCATTAAGGAGACCATTTGCGTCAGTTCCAGCAGATTTTTTGCTTCGGCTTCGTTACCGTATTCGGTATTGGCCTCGCCCTTTTTACTCAACCAGCCTATGAAGTCCATGACGTTAGCCCATTTGACTTCGGCTGCCCGCGGTTCTTCGCTGTCGTATAAAAATGCCTCGTATTGTATGGTGTTGAGTAAATCGTCCAGCACCTCATTAGCCGGGTCGCGCACGGCGCGTTGCTGTAACTTATTAATGTAGGCGCAAAAGTTGAGTAAATCGTCCAACTGCTTTGCGCCCACTTCACTTTGAAAGTCGGCTTCAAAGGCGGCAGCGAATAGGGATATTTTGTGCAAGCTGGCATACTCGCCCAAACGCTCCAAGGTGGTGTTGCCTATGCCTTTTTTCGGGGTGGTGGCCGCTCGTATAAAAGCCGGGTCGTCGTCTTCATTGGCAATCAGGCGCAAATAACTGACTAAGTCTTTAATCTCAGCTTTATCAAAAAAAGATTGCCCGCCCGACACCGTGTAGGGGATTTTATGATTACGCAACTGTTGCTCAAAAATACGCGCTTGATGATTGCCTCGGTATAAGACCGCGTAATCCAAAAATTTGGTGCGGTGCTCAAATTTATGCGCTTGTATTTTCATGATGACCGATTCTGCCTCGGCTTCCTCGCTCATGGCGGCCGACACTTGTATCAAATCGCCGGTGCCTAAATCGCTCCATAATTTCTTCTCAAATAACTTGGGGTTGTTGCTGATCACCTGGTTGGCTGCGCGCAATATGCGCACCGTGGAGCGGTAGTTTTGTTCCAATTTAATGACTTTTAACTTACTAAAGTCGTCGGTGAGTTGGCGTAAATTTTCCACATCGGCACCGCGCCAACCATAGATGGCTTGGTCGTCGTCGCCCACGGCCGTGAATTGCCCGCGCAAACCGGTAAGCATTTTGACCAATTTATATTGGCAAGCATTGGTGTCTTGGTATTCGTCGATAAGCAAATACTGCAATTTACGCTGCCATTTATTCAGGGCGCTTTCATGTGCCTGAAAAAGCTCTACGGGCAATTTGATTAAATCATCGAAATCCACCGCTTGGTAAGCTTTTAGGGTTTGTTGGTAGAGTTGGTAGACTTTGGCGGCTGCCACGGTCAGCTCTTCATCGGCTTGGGCTTTGGCTTGATCGGCATTCAGGAAGGCATTCTTCCATGCGGAAATTTGCCATTGGGTTTTGCGAATAATTTGCTTGTCTGTGGTGGCCAATATGTCCGAGACAATTTTGTAGCTGTCTGAGGAATCCAGTATGGAAAACTGCGGTTTGTAACCCAATAGGGTCGCTTCGGCACGCAGCATTTGCAGGCCTAGTGAATGGAAGGTGGCTATGGTGAGGCCTTTGGTGCTTTTGCCTTGCATTAATTTGCCCACCCGGTCTTGCATTTCCCGGGCGGCTTTATTGGTGAAAGTGATGGCCGCTATTTCCTTAGGGGAATAACCTGCCTCGTCGATTAAGTAACTGATTTTTTGCGTGATGACTCGGGTTTTGCCGCTACCAGCACCAGCCAGAACCAGCAAGGGGCCATCTAGGTATTTGACCGCTTCGCGCTGGGGAGAATTAAGGCTGTTTAACATGCGCTAGTGAGTGATAGGGGTTGAGGTAATAGGGCAGGCTGAGATTTTAGCGTTTACCGGTTTAACTAGCTACTTAAACTTGCGTCTGCCTTTGTTTTGCCTAAAGCGTGCCATAATCCCCGTTTAATTAACAAGCACAGGAATGAACATGCGATCGACTAAGGCCAGCGCCGCCATTGATAGGCTTAAGCGCCGTAGCGACAACCCGCTTTATTCCATGAGCATGAGCAGTGCTGGGCTGTTTAGTTTGCAGTTAGGCGACGGCTTGGGTAACAGCACGCGCTTATGCGAGCCCATGGCCATGGACGAGTTTGTTGCGTGGGTGAATGGCTACGGCCCCCAGCTAGTTAAGCGCGTGAGCAAGCTAGACGTGGCGTTTAGTAAGCAGTTGCAGAAGAAAACGACTTAGCTTGGGGCAGTTGCGCTCTCGTCTGTGCCATGGTCAGTAACATTGTCTGGCAACACTGGGTTTGCTTGCGTCATCAAGGCGCGACTATTAGGCGTTTCTAAGCTAATGCGGCCTATGGCGCCACTGCGGTAATCGGTTAAAAATGCCACGGCCGTTTTTTCCGTGTCCCATAAACCGTCATGGCGCTTGTAAGAGCGGCGTTTGGCTATGGCTTCCAGTAAATCCACACCGTCCATCTTGCTCACATCCAGCAAGGCGCCATTGTGTTTCATGGTGTCCAATTTGTAGCGCGCATTAAGCAGGGCGGGGTAGGTTTTAAGCAAGTTGTCGGCCAAAAATAGCGCTACGTCTTCGTCTATGACGGCGTTGCGGCCAATGGCGTGACTGGCGGCTAGCATGTAGCCATCGGATTCGTATTGTATCTTCGGCCACATCATGCCTGGCGTGTCAGTGATGCTCATGGTTTCAGACAAATCAAAACGTTGTTGACTTTTGGTGACGGCTGGTTCGTCGCCCACCTTGGCTACGCGTCGATTTAACAGGGCGTTCATTAAAGTGGACTTGCCGACATTGGGGATGCCCATGATCAGCATGCGCAAGGGCTTTAAGTGCGTGCCGCGGTGAGGCGTCAGGGCTAGGCAGTGCTTAGGAATTTTATTGGCATCACCGGGCTTTTTGCAAGACAGCGCGACGGCTTTGGTGTTGGGTTGGCTGTTGAAATAATTAAGCCAAGCTTGGGTGGCCGCGGGGTCAGCCAGATCGGCTTTGTTGAGAATTTTGAGTTGCGGGCGCTGACGGAATAAACGCATTTCATCTATCATGGGGTTGTGGCTGGCAGCAGGCACGCGGGCATCCAATACCTCGATAACGATGTCGGTGAACTCCATCGTTTCTTCGGCTTTTTTGCGCGCTTGGGTCATGTGCCCTGGGTACCACTGTATCGCCATCTATATCATCCTTCTTTGATGCTTGCTTTGTTAAAGCGCCTCGTCTTGTTTAGATTTTTTGAGGCATTGAATTGCTGTGTCCACGCATTTTAACATTGCCTAGGATAATTCCCCTTTTTATCTGCGAGCCGGCAGTTTGTTCGGATTTTGCCTTAAAATAGCGGCATGACCATGCCAGCAGAAATTCGCCCCAATCAATCCATAGACTTGCTTAAAGCCTTGCACATCCTCACGCGCGACGGCAAGCTTAATCAAGACAGTAGGCGTAAACTGAAGCAGGTTTACCATTTAGTAAACTTCATCGAACCCTTGTTTAATGAAGCACTGCTGCGCAATGAGCAGCCAGTTATTGTTGACCATGGGGCAGGCAAGTCGTATTTGGGTTTTATCTTGTACGACTTGCTGTTAAAGCAGCATGCGGCCGGCCAAGTAATAGGCATAGAAAGCCGAGCTGAGTTGGTGGCGCAATCGAAAGCATTGGCAGCAGAGCTGCAATTTGCGCGCATGGACTTTCAGCATTTAACGGTAGCCGAATCCATCACTTCGCCCAGCTTGCCGGCTAAAGTAGACATGGTGACCGCTTTGCATGCCTGCAACACGGCGACCGACGATGCCATCCGCTTTGGCTTAAGCAAGCAAGCCAGTTACATGGTGTTGGTACCCTGTTGTCAGGCGGAAGTGGCGGAAGTGTTGCGTCTGCATAAAAACGAAAGTTTTTCACTAACGCCATTAAGTGAAATTTGGCGTCACCCTATGCACACCCGTGAATTTGCTAGCCAGCTGACCAATGTCTTACGCTGCCTGCAGTTGGAGGCAGCCGGATACCAAGTCACCGTCACCGAGTTGGTGGGCTGGGAACACTCCATGAAAAATGAGTTAATCGTCGCTAAATACACCGGTCAGCCGCGTAAGAACGCTATGGCGCGCTTGGAGGCGATATTGCAAAGCTTGAATTTAACCGACATGCACGATCGATTTGCCTTGTAATGGGCTCTTGGGCGTAGGCGAAAACTGTTTTTATTCTAGTGAATATCACTATGTCGCCGTGGGCATAAACTTGTTAAACTCAAGTTTGTTTTAATTTTTACTAAAGAAAAAAGCCCTGCATGAGCTTAAAGTTTCGCTTAAACCTACTCATTACCTTGCTGTCGCTCGCTTTCATTCTGGTGGTGGGCAGCATACTGGTCAACGACACCCGCAGCTCCATTCGGGAGCGGGTTGAAGCCGCCAGTCGCGTCACCGTGCAATTGCTTGATACGGTGATCATTAGTTCCGCCCTTAACCCAGAATACGGTCAAACGGACAAGGTCTTGCAAAGTTTTTTGCAGTCCTTGGGTTACGTGCGCAGCAGTCACATAGTGCTTTACGACATCAGCGGTAACGTTTTGTATACCTCGCCGCCTTCGACTTACAAGGCAGACGTGCAAGCGCCTAAGTGGTTTGAGAAAATGGTCCAACCGCCAGTCGAGACGGTAGAGCGGCAAATTCGTTATGGCACCTTAGTGGTGTCGTCCAGTGCCGCCGGTTCAATACGCGAAGCCTGGTCTGGTTTTAGGCAATTGATGTGGGTGGGATTGTTTTTTTTCGTGCTGCTTAATTTGATGGTGTACGCTTTGTTAAGCCACTCATTGATGCCGATAAAGCCTATATTGACCTCAATTAATCGCATGGAGCGTGGCGATTTAAGCACGCGCTTGCCGACATTTACGCTGCCTGAATTCAATCGCATAGGCCATAGTTTGAATCGCATGGCCGAGTCTTTAGCCATCGAGCGCCAATTGGAAGAAAACCGTCAGCTTACCCAATTGATTCAAACCCACATTGAAGACGAGCGTCGCAGTTTGGCTAGGGAGTTGCATGATGAGCTTGGTCAGTACGTCACGGCCATCAAAACCTTTGCGGTGGCAATAGTCAATAAGGCTAAAGATAAATCACCGGACATAGCGGCCAACGCGCAAACCATAGTGGGCGCCGCCAACCAAATTTACGAAGGCATGCACAGCATCATAAGGCAGTTGCGTCCGGGTGCTTTAGATAACTTGGGCTTGTCCGAAACCTTGCGCGACGCAATGCAATATTGGCAAACATTGCATGCCAATGTGCATTTCGAATTAAAGTTAAACGGGCAATTAGACGATTTGGGCGAAAGCCTGAACATCAATGTTTACCGCATTGTGCAAGAATCGATTAATAATGCCTTAAAGCACGCGCAAGCAAAACGCATAGAGGTCAGTTTGACCTTGCTTGAAAATGATTTGCAGTTGCTGATTAAGGACGATGGCGTAGGCATGAACATGGCGTCAGTCGATCAATCTCAACATTTTGGTTTGCTCGGCATACGCGAACGGGTGCAGGGTTTTCACGGTAGTTTTAGTCTGCTATCTGAACCGAATCGCGGCACTGCAATCCATATCAACATTCCGCGGGTCAGTTAGACCGCTTTTAGTGAACGGGTAAAAAATGAGCGTAATTAATGTGATGTTGGTGGACGACCATGCGGTAGTGCGCATGGGTTTTAAAATGTTATTGGAAACCGATGCGGACATTAAGGTGGTGTGCGAGGCCGAAAGCGGCGAGCAGGCCATACAGCGTTACATGGAATTCAAGCCGCATGTGGTGGTCATGGATATCACCATGCCAGGTATAGGTGGCTTGGAAGCCATAGAGCGCATCTTAGCCAAAGACAGTGCGGCAAAAATACTGGTGCTATCGGCCCATGAGGATTCGGTGCATCCCAAACGCGTGCTCAATGCCGGCGCCATGGGTTATTTAACTAAACGCAGTGCCGCCGAAGAGATGATCAAGGCAATTCGTGTAGTGGCCAGTGGTAAGAAGTACTTGGAGGCGGGCGTTGCTCAGCAGATGGCCATACAACAATTGTCTGGCGATCAAAATCCAGTGGACGTGTTATCCCCTAGGGAGTTTGAGGTGTTCATGGCCCTGGCTAAGGGTAAAACCACTAATGAGATTGCCGAAACTTTATTTTTAAGCCCGCGTACGGTGGGTACCCATCTATACAACATCAAGCAAAAGCTAAACGCAAACAACTCGGCGGAAATTGCCTTGATTGCCATGCGCAGCGGTTTATTGGAAGCATAGTCAGGCTTAGGCGGGCTTGCTGCGCAGGCTGATGAGTCCGCTTAACACTATCAAGGCTATGGCTAGGCAGTCGCTAACACTTAAGTGTTCTCCCCACCACATCACCCCAAATAGGCTTGCTAACACCACCGTTGTGTAAGCCAAGCTGGCCACTACCAAGGTATCGCCAGTGCGGTAGGCCCGCGTCATGGCTAATTGGGCAGCGGTGGCCGTTGCTCCCAAGCCCATTAGTAAGGGCAGGTCTTGCCAATTCACGCGATGAAATCCACCCAATAGCACGCTGCTCATGCCATCTAAGCGTTGCAGTTGCGGTGCCATCAGCATCCACAACCCGGCCAATACGGTGGACACCAAAGTGAAATAAAACACCGTGCGGGTGTCCGGTTCGTTTTGTTGCCCCAATTGTTTGACCTGCACATAGGCCCAAGCAGCGCCAAGTCCAGACAATAAACCGAGGCTGCCGGCCAGTGCATTACCGCTGTTTAAAGTGGGTTTCAGCAGCAAACTAACGCCAATAAAGCCAATGATGAGCGCTAATAGCAGCGTTCTTTTGAGTGGTTCATGCAATAAAAATGGCGACAACAAGGCGAGGAATAAAGGCGAGGTGTAATTAAGCGTCATGGCGGTTGCGAGCGGCAAGTGGGCGATGGCGTAAAAAAACAACACCAAGGAGGCGAAGCCAACCAGTGCGCGTGACATCTGCTTGAAAAGCACCGGCGTGGCTAGGCTTAATTTTTGACTACGCAGGTAGAGGGTTACCGTGATTAAGCCAAATAATGAGCGGTAAAACACCAGTTCGCTGCTGCTAAACTTTGTTGCTCCCAGCTTAACCAATGCGCCCATGAGTGCAAAGCCAAGCGCAGCAAGCAGCATCCAAAGGCTACCTAGATTGGGCAAAGGATGCAGGGACAGTCGATAAGTTTTGATTTTATGCATGGATTTTGTGCGCTAAGCCACTGTTTTTAATATGCTAGCCAGCTAGACTACAGCTTGCCAAATACGGGGTTTTCAGATAATCTCACACTTATTATTTTACGTGTATTTATGAATGCAATGGCGCTTGCGTTAAAGCGATCGCTAGCGATTATAAATGCAGGCTGTGGCCGATACCCAATCCACACACTTCAGTCCCAACGGCGGCATTGGTCGCCGTTTTTCATTATTGTTTTGGGTTAATTTTTATTAAAGAGTGCTATGTCAGATCATTTAATGAACACCTATATGCGTCAACCGGTCACCTTTACCAAAGGCGAGGGGGTGTGGCTATGGGACACGGCCGGGGAAAAATACCTGGATGCCTTAGCCGGTGTTGCGGTAAACGGCTTAGGTCATGCGCACCCGAAACTGGTTGCGGCTATTAGTGAGCAGGCTGCCAAGCTGATACACGTATCGAATGTCTACCGCATTGCTGAACAGGCCGCTTTGGCCGATAAATTGTGCGCTATTTCGGGTATGGATAAGGTGTTTTTTTGCAATTCCGGTTGCGAAGCCAATGAGGCCAGTATCAAGTTGGCTAGGCTTTATGGGCACAACAAAGGCATCAGCAACCCAGAAATTATCGTGATGGACAAGTCCTTTCACGGACGTACCATGGCGACTTTATCAGCAACCGGCAATCGCAAGGTGCAAGCTGGTTTTGAGCCATTGGTTAGCGGCTTTATACGGGTGCCTTACGATGACATCGACGCGGTTAAGCAAGTGGCCAGTAGCAACCCTAATGTGGTGGCCATATTGGTTGAGCCGGTGCAAGGCGAAGGCGGCATCAATATTCCTAAAGACAGCAGCGCCTATTTGGAAACGTTGCGGCAGATTTGCGATGCACACGGCTGGCTGCTCATGGTCGATGAAGTGCAAACAGGCATAGGTCGAACCGGCACTTGGTTTGCTTTTCAACACACGGCGATTATGCCGGATGTCATGAGTCTAGCCAAAGGCTTGGGTTCCGGTGTGCCCATAGGCGCATGCCTAGCCAGGGGCAAGGCGGCCGAGGTGTTTGTTTACGGTAAACACGGATCAACTTTTGGCGGCAACCCCTTAGCCTGTGCGGCCGGCTTGGCGACATTGGCGGCGATAGAAGATGAGGGCTTGTGTGCTCATGCGGAAAAAATGGGCGAACTGATTAAATCGGGTTTTCAGGCAGCGTTCGCTGACACACCGGCCGTTAAAGTCGTGCGTAATGCCGGCTTAATGATAGGGATAGAGCTGGATAGGCCTTGCGGGGAATTGGTTAAAATGGCCTTAGAAGCGAAGTTGTTGATCAACGTCACGGCAGACAAAGTGGTGCGATTGTTGCCACCTTTGGTTATCAAGCAAGACGAGGCGCAAGAATTGGTTAAGCGTTTGTCTTCCGTTATAAAAGCATTTTTAAAACAATAGCTTGTAATTAATACGTAACAAATTAGCTTAAAAAATAGTAGGCGTTATTTGGAAGCAAAGCGGTAAACACATGTCAATAAAACATTTTTTACAATTTAATGATTTATCTCGCGAAGAGCTGCTCTACGTGTTTGAGCGCACCCGCATCATTAAAAGTCAATTTAAGGCATACCAACAATACTGGCCCTTGCAAGATCGCACCTTGGTGATGATCTTTGAAAAGGCCAGCACCCGAACCCGCTTGTCTTTCGAAGCCGGTATGCAGCAGTTAGGCGGCTCAGCCATTTACCTCAATACCCGTGATTCGCAATTGGGCCGTGGGGAGCCAGTGGAGGACGCGGCGCAAGTGATCTCGCGCATGAGCGACATCGTTATGATACGGACCTTTGAGCAAGAGATCATCGAGCGATTTGCGGCGAATTCTCGTGTGCCAGTGGTCAATGGCTTAACCAACGAATACCATCCTTGCCAAATATTGGCGGACATTTTCACCTACATCGAGCACCGTGGCTCGATAAAAGGCAAGACCGTGGCTTGGATAGGCGACAGCAACAATGTTTGCAATACTTGGTTGCAAGCCGCCGAGGTGCTGGATTTCAATGTGCATGTTTCCACGCCACCGGGCTACGAAGTGGAGCCTGAGCGGGCAAACTTGTACGGTAACAACCATTTCGAAGTCTTTGCTGATCCTATGGATGCGGCCAGAGGTGCGCATGTGGTGACTACCGATGTTTGGACCAGCATGGGCTTTGAGGCAGAAAACGAAGAGCGCTTGCGTGACTTTGTGGATTGGCAGGTCGACGCCGACATGATGCAAGTGGCGGCTGAGGACGCCTTGTTTATGCATTGCCTACCGGCGCACCGCGGCGAGGAAGTGTCCGCTGAAGTCATAGACGGACGACAGTCCGTTGTTTGGGACGAGGCAGAGAATCGCTTGCACGTGCAAAAAGCATTAATGGAATATTTATTATTAGGAAAAGTTTAAGCAATGAGCACAGTTAAAAAAGACATTAAAAAAGTGGTGTTAGCCTATTCAGGTGGCCTGGATACCTCGGTTATTCTGAAATGGTTGCAAGACGAGTACCAATGCGAAGTGGTGACATTCACCGCAGACCTAGGTCAAGGTGAAGAGCTCGAGCCAGCAAGGGCTAAGGCCACAGCAGCAGGCGTCAAAGAGATTTACATAGACGATTGCCGTGAAGAATTTGTGCGTGACTTTGTCTTTCCTATGTTCAGGGCCAATACCGTGTACGAAGGTGAATACCTATTGGGCACCTCGATTGCGCGCCCATTGATCGCCAAGCGCCTCATTGAAATTGCTGCTGAAACCAATGCAGACGCCATCTCACATGGCGCCACCGGCAAGGGTAACGACCAAGTGCGCTTTGAGTTGGGTGCGTATGCCTTAAATCCTAATATACAAATCATTGCGCCATGGCGTGAGTGGGATTTATTGAGCCGTGAAAAATTGATGGCTTACGCAGAAAAGCACGGTATTCCAGTTGACATGAAGCACAAGCAAGGTGGCAGTCCATACAGCATGGATGCCAATTTGTTGCACATTTCCTACGAGGGCCGTCACTTGGAAGACCCGGCTGCCGAGGCAGAAGAGTCAATGTGGCGTTGGAGCGTGAGCCCAGAAAAAGCACCGGATGCCGCCGAGTATTTGGACATTGAGTACGTGAATGGCGACCCGGTCAGCTTGAATGGCGAGGCCATGAAGCCGCATGCCATATTGGCCCACCTTAATAAAATCGGTGGCAAGCACGGCATAGGCCGTTTGGATTTAGTGGAAAACCGCTACGTTGGCATGAAGTCCCGTGGTTGTTATGAAACTCCGGGCGGCACCATATTGCTTAAAGCCCACCGTGCCATTGAATCCATCACTTTGGATCGTGAAGTGGCGCACTTAAAAGACGATTTAATGCCACGCTATGCCAGCATGATTTATAACGGCTATTGGTGGAGTCCAGAGCGCATTGCCTTGCAAACCTTGATAGACCATACTCAAGCCGTGGTAAACGGCTGGGTCCGCGTTAAGTTATATAAAGGCAACGTGATCGTCACCGGCCGTGATAGCAAAACCAACTCGCTGTTTGATTCGACCATTGCTACTTTTGAAGACGACAAAGGCGCTTACGACCAAAAAGACGCCGGTGGCTTTATTAAATTGAATGCATTGCGCTTGCGCATTGCGGCCAATTTAAAGCTAAGGCAAAAGTAAGCATCAATTACCCAATGCTTGTTCTGCGGGCTTAGGCGTAGAGCAAGCGCTTTTTCTTAAGACACCATAGGTGAGCACCGCATGTCGTTTAAGCACATCGTATCGCGTGATAATCCGGTTTTTAAGCAGTTAAAAAGGTTGGCCGATAACGCCAGGGAAAGACGCAGCGAAGGCTTGACCTTGCTCGATGGGGTGCACCTTATTGAAGATTACCTAGCGGCGTTTGGTGAGCCCGAGCTGGTCATCATTCCAGAAGGCCAAAGCAGCGTGGAAGCGACAGGTTTAATGCAAAGATTGGAGTACCTGGATACCATTATGCTGCCCACGTTGCTGTTTGGCGAACTCAGTCCGGTAGTGAGTTCCACCGGCATACTGGCCATGGTCAAGATTCAACAGTTAGCCTTAGCCGATCAACCCAATTTTGTCTTGATGTTGGAAGACATACAGGACCCAGGTAATCTGGGTAGCATGCTACGCACAGCCGCCGCGGCCGGGGTGGAAGCGGTCTATTTAAGCAGCAGTTGCACCGACCCCTGGTCACCTAAAGCCTTACGTGGTGGGCAGGGTGCGCAATTCGTGCTGGCCATGCAAACGCGTGCTGACATAGCGGCTGAGCTAGAACGATTTAGCGGTGACAGCTATGCCACCGCCATGAATGGCGAGTCTTTGTACAGCCAAGACTTGCGAGGCGCTTGCGCCTTTGTGTTTGGCAATGAGGGGGCGGGGCTACGTAAAGACA
>JBEDKJ010000042.1:0-7805 GCA_041172285.1 Pseudomonadota bacterium | reverse complement strand
CCTACCCAATATAAATTAGGTAGATAAGATTACCTTTTAATTAACATTAGTTAATAAATGACTAACGCTGGCATGCTAACGATAGCGAATATCATCTTGGTATTAAATTCAACAAAAATTGTAAAAAAAATCAATTTTATTAGCTGAATACTCGTTGATATCATTGACGTCTAAGAAAAATTCAGACAAAGTAGGCATGCTTTTCAAAACCATTTAACTTAAGGGAATAAAAAAATGAACAAATCTGAATTGATTGATGCAATTGCCGCAAGTGCTGGCTTAACAAAAGCTGATGCTGGTCGCGCTATTGATGCTACAACTTCTGCTATCACTGCTGCACTTAAAAAAGGCGACACAGTAACTTTAGTTGGTTTCGGTACATTTAAAGTATCTAAACGTGCTGCTCGCGTAGGCCGCAACCCACGTACTGGTGCTGAATTGAAAATCGCTGCTCGTAAAGCGCCTGGCTTCTCAGCTGGCAAAACATTGAAAGATGCAGTTAATTAATTAGCCAAGCATGCATTTCTAACAAAAGGGAGCCCTGCGCTCCCTTTTGTTATTGTCACCTGTCTTTTTACACCCCACCCCATGCACACCACCAAACAACTAATGTTTGCATTAGCCATTGCGCTTGGCGCGCAATTGGCCAGCGCTGGCGACCTCCCAGATAACCGATTAACGACGGGCTACATCAACCCTGAGGTAACCCAAGAAAACATCCACAGCACCGTGTGCGTCAAGGGATACAGCAAATCCATACGCCCGCCCAGTTACTACACAAACAAACTTAAGAAAAGCCAATTGGTTGAATACGGTTATGCCGACGCCAACCCAAAGCACTATGAGGAAGACCATTTGATTCCACTCAGCATAGGCGGGAGCCCCGATCACCCAAAGAACCTATGGCCGCAACCACGCCGTAGTGAGTGGAATGCCGAGAAAAAAGACCGTTTGGAATTCAAAATATACCGTTTGGTGTGCGAGGGAAAGGTGCCGCTAGACGAAGCCAGGCAAGCGATGGCAGAAAACTGGATTGAAGCTTACAAGCGCTACATGAATTAGCTATGGGTAAAATTAACTGGCCTAATCATTTTTTTGGATAATCGCGCATTAATTCAATTTATAACAAGCTTGGGTTAAGGTTAAATGCAGCCATGCGTGCAGGTACTTTATTTCGGTATGGCTTTTGGTTCCGTAGGGGATGCATTGTCAGCATTAGAATCAGCTGCTACAGGTGCGGCAGGCAACACCTTGGCCGCGTTAGCCTTGACTACACTGCCGCCGCCTTCTTTATGACTGGCCATATAAGCGAGCGTTAAGCTGGTTGCGAAAAAAATGATCACAAAAATAGCGGTCGCACGACTCATAAAGTTAGCCGAACCCGACACACCAAATAAACTACCGGACGTGCCACTGCCAAAAGAAGCGCCCATATCCGCGCCTTTACCATGTTGCAACAAGACCAAAACAATCACGCCCAGCGCAGCCAATACGTGAATTACCAATACTAATTTTTCCATTTTTTTAACCCCATGCCATTTACGCTAAATCCACTGTTAAGCGGCTGCTAGGCATATTCTCTCAAATTCTTGCGCGTTTAACGAACACTTACCGATAAGACCACCGTCTATATCCTGCATAGCCAGCAATTGTACCGCATTTTGTGGGTTTACGCTGCCTCCGTAGAGGATTTTGAGGCTAGCAGCGGCCGATGTGTCCAGTGCGGCTACCTTGCCGCGAATAAACTCGTGCATGCTTTGTGCTTGCTCAGCGCTGGCAGCAAGACCGGTACCTATGGCCCAAATCGGCTCATAAGAAACCACCGCATTGGCAAACACCGAGGCGCCATGTAGCTTGATAATGGTGTCCAATTGTTTGGCCACGACCATTTGCATGACGCCCGCTTCACGCTCAATTAAGGTTTCACCCACGCACAAGATGGGGGTGAGACCATGGGCTTGGGCTTGCATGAATTTGGTGGCGATATTTTCATCGGATTCACAATAAGCCGTGGCCCGTTCCGAATGACCGATAATAACGTAGCTGGCACCGAAATCCTTGAGCATGGCGGCACTGACTTCACCGGTGTATGGCCCCACAACATCCTTACTGAGATTTTGCGCTCCCCAAGCAATCGCGCTGTTATGCAGCATGGCTTGCGCTTGCGCAAGATAAGGGTAAGGGACGCAGACCACTACCTTAGGAGTATGCAGTGCGGATAATTGATGCAGGTAATCGCTTAATAACTGCTTGTTTGCTGCCAAGCTACCGTGCATTTTCCAGTTCGCCACGACTAATTTTTGACGCATATCACCCTTTTCCTTAATTAAAACCGCGGCAATTGCAACGCTTTATCAATTTCCGCCAATTATACGCAAAAACCTTAGGCTTGCTTGTCGGCAGTATGCCGGCCCTTAGCCGCCAGACTATAGCGGTCTAGCTAGATTTAATTGATTAAGCACGGCCCGCGCCGATAATGTTAATTCCGAGGCAGTCATACCAAACGGCCCCACGCCATCGTCCACCAGCTTATCGGCCGCCGCACCATGCACAAACACCGCCAGTTTAATGGCCGCCAATCCATCTAGGCCTTGCGCCATAAAACCGCCGGCCATGCCACTAAGCACATCGCCCATGCCAGCCGTGGCCAAGCTTGGGTTGCCACTGGTGTTAATAAAATAACTGCCTGTGTGGTGCGCACAGATACTAGCCGGCCCTTTTAGCACGCAACTGGCATGAAACTGATAGGCTAATTTCAATGCGCTGTCACTGCGACTTTTCTGCACGGTAGCGCTGCTTGTGCCTAATAGCCTAGCCGCCTCAGCAGCATGCGGCGTAATAACGGTATCCGCGCTTCGGGCTCGACACAAGGCTTGCAGATGCGGATGGGTCGCTAATAAATTCAGCGCATCGGCATCAAGCAAAAGCTTCACGTCCTGTGTCAGCCAGAAGGCCAAAACTGCCTCAGCCGCATCCGACTGACCTAAGCCCGGCCCAATAACCAAGGCATCCAACTGCTTTAATTGCGTCAACTCGTCACTGGGCCTAAACATGATTTCTGGGTAATGCAAGTCCACACTAGGACCACCGTTTGCCAGCATGGCCGCATAGACACGCCCTGCCCCCATCATCAAGGCAGCCCGCGCAGCCAGCAAGACTGCACCTACCATGCCCTTATCCCCGCCGACAATCGCCACACTGCCAGCATCGCCTTTATGCGCGTCAATTTTTCTTGGCGGCAGTGCCGGCTGAAACAAGCTCGCCAACAACGGCTGGGCAATACGAATGTTGGATTGAGTCATGGCTATTTGGCTAGGCTACGTAGCGTAAGTTTAATTGTACTTTTTGATTGCCATTGTAGCTGTTGGTCTGCAATTGGTAAGCCGCCTTTATCGTGCCATCCAGCAATTCGGTACGGTTAAAATAGATAGCATCCCACTCTAAACCGCGCTTATCCGAAGTCAGCGACAAGCTTAACTTAAGGTGCTTGTCTGCAAGCAAGCGCTGAGAACGCACAGTGAATTCATCGTAAAACAAAGGTGGCGCAAACCCTTGGCCCCAAACTTGAGTTTCCAGTTGCTGCGCGGTAGTGAAATTCATTTCGGATGCCGATAAATTGCCATCCACCTCTAGCACCGCTTGCAAATCCGCTTCACTGATCAGCCCTCTGACCACGGCCTCAAAACCTGCAACAAAGGCAGCAAAATCGTCCCGTTTGATACTCAAGCCCGCCGCCATGGCATGACCGCCGAATTTTAATATCAAGCTAGGCTGCTGCTTACTTAAGGCATCCAGGGCATCGCGAAGGTGCAAGCCGGCTATCGAACGCCCCGACCCCTTTAACACGCCATCACCGGCATCAGCAAAAGCAATCACCGGCCTATGGTAACGCTCTTTTATGCGAGAGGCCAAAATACCAATTACCCCTTGATGCCAATCGGCTTGATACAAGGAAATAGCGTATTGATCCGCCACCTTGATGCCGTCTAAGCTTACATTGGCTGACTCTTGCATATCCGCTTCGATATTGCGTCGTTCCGAGTTTAAATCCTGCAACTGCTGCGCCATGCTGTTTGCCTCTGCCTCATTCTCAGCCAACAAACAACGTATGCCTAAGCTCATGTCATCCAGCCTGCCAGCTGCATTTAAGCGTGGGCCAACGTAAAAGCCCAAATCTTGCGCATTGCAAGCTTGGGCTTGTCGGCCACTGACACGCAATAAAGCCAATATGCCTTGCGAGCAGGCAGCGGCGCGTATTCTACGCAAGCCTTGCTCAACCAAGATGCGATTGTTGTCGTCCAACTTAACCAAATCGGCCACCGTACCCAAGGCCACTAAATCAAGTAGCGCAGTTAAATTGGGCTCGGGCTGACTTAGGTAGGCACCGCGTAAACGCAACTCGGCCCGTAAGGCCAGCAAGGCATAAAAGATCACGCCCACGCCGGCCAAATGCTTGCTGGCAAATTGGCAGCCGTGCTGATTGGGATTGATAATGCAGGCCGCCGCTGGCGTAATTTGCCCAGGCAAATGGTGATCGGTAATCAGCACCTGCAAACCCAAGGCATTGGCTGCCTCTACGCCATCGACACTGGCTATGCCGTTGTCTACCGTAATAAGCACATCCGGTTTTCTGGTGGCTGCCAAGGCTACGATTTCCGGAGTCAATCCGTAGCCGTACTCAAAACGGTTAGGCACCAAAAAATCCACTCTGGCACCAAAAGCCTTTAAGCCTTTCACCGCGACCGCCGTTGCGGTGGCGCCATCGGCATCGTAATCGCCTATGACTAACAAGGCTTTATCGGCAGCGATGGCATCGGCTAATAAGGTCGCCATACTGGTGTTATTCGTCAGCGTTTGCGGGGCAAGTAAATCGCTTAAATTAGCCCGTATTTGCTGAGCGCGTTCCAGCCCACGGGCAGCCAGCAATCTTGCCATCAGTGGACTAAGGCCGCTTTCTTGTAAAGCTAAAGCCGCAACAGGATGTTGGTTGCGCTGCATTATTTTCGTCATGACCAATACGCCTTTAGCGCACGAGGCCGGCGCCAAAATTTATACACATCACGCGGCCTGATGCTGAGTTGTATCAAGCGCTCATAAAACCCTAAATTCAGGGTTAGCTGGCTGATCTCTCCATGCTTTAAAGCCTGCCAAAGTGGCGTCAGCCATAACGCATCCAACGCCTCCGTGCAGGGTAAATGCAAACGCATGGTCGAGGCCGATTGCTGTAAAACAGGTGCCAAGCTGGCTGGCAGCGGCGCATAAGGCAACGCGCCTAGTTTAGCCACGCCCTCGTAGAGCTTGCTGTTAGCCATCAAGTTAACTTGATGGGCTAATAGCGCTGGCTTGGTTGGTAAAGTGCCGCCTGCGGAAAACCACAAGCTGTTTAACGCCAACTGGCCGGCGGCTTCGCGCGCTAAATTAATCGGGTGTTCGTGCAAAAGCATTTGCACTTCATTGAGCAAAGCCAGCCAATACGAGGCGTCGTTTCCTTGGGGCAAAAAATCGTGGCTATTTTTATCCAATGCCACGCTGGGCAAGGTGGTGTGTAGTTGCGGCGCACCGTTTAATAACAAATAGCATGCGCCGGATGCGCCCAGCATAAAACCCAGGCCGTCCCGACTAAAGTGTTGATTTAAGCTGGCGACCAGCGCCTGGGCTTCGACCTGGCTTAGCGGCAAAGGAAACGATTCGTGCAAACTAAAACAATCGCGCTGCAAAACCAAGTGCACGGGATCGGCTCGCAAGCAATACCGGCCATCGACGCTTACGCCGTCTGCATGGGCCGCTATGGCAGCCAAGGGGTAATCTGGACTGTGGGACAGGCCAAACTCCTCGGCCATGAAGGCCTCAAGCGGCATTGCATGCTGCTGCACCTGGCCTTTTGCTAACAATTGCAACAAGGTCGGGCTGCCTAGACCATGCAGCCAACTGGCATTTAAATCGCAATCTACGGTAATGTTCACGCCATGCACTTAATAAAAATAATTAGCCTAGATTTTACTTGCTAGTGCTAGGCTTCGGGGATATAAAAATAACCTGAGCGATTTTTAACTGCAAGCAATGCTTAGGCATGCGCCATGCCTCAATTTAATAACACGGATACACTATGGATACCTTAAGTCATGCCTTGTGGGGCTACGGATTATTTGGCTACCGCAAGCACGCCCGCTTAGCCTTGCTATTTGGCGCATTACCAGACTTATGTTCGTTTGGGGCTTATCTGCTAAGCAGGTTAATCGATGGCAGCTTTCAATCTGGCCGACCATCTATCGTAGGCATGCCTAGCTGGCTGTTTATTTCCTATGACATTTGGCACAGCTTTGTTGTGTGCATTCCCATCGTCGCCTTGGTGGCCTACTGGCGAAGGGATATTGCCTTTGCCATGCTGGCATGGCCATTTCACATCGTTTTGGACTTCCCTTTTCATAGCCTAAGCTACTTTCCCACACCGATATTTTGGCCTATTTCGGATTTCACCGTAGACGGCATCCCTTGGTCTAACCCTGAAGTGTGGCTACCCAATGTGGCCGGCCTGGTTATTCTGTTGGCTTACCGCTATCAACACAAACGGCGGCCTAAATCAGCTTAAGCTTGGTACTTTAGGTGACTGACGCAGCCGGCCCGGCAATCACTGGCACCAAACCTAGCTAGCAAACAATTACCCAGCGTATTTTGGTTGCATGCGCACTCGTTTGCAATTGAGCGGGTAACTTGGGTGACATGCACACCAGGGGCATTAAGCAAATAATCAATGTGCCACCTGAGTTTTTTATCTTTACTTAAATGGCGGGCAATGCGCGCTTCTAGATTGGCTTTGGCGCTGCCGGTGTAAACGTAATGGCCAGCTGGGAAATCGAATTCCCCCAATTTACCTACAGTTAATGTTAAAAATTCAGTTACTTCAATAAACAATTGATAAGTAATAAATTTTTTCATTTAAATTTGGCTAAAAATTAGCCGAATTAGGGCTTATTTTTGCCATGCATCACGCAAAGTAACGGTGCGGTTAAACACCGGTTTGCCAGCCAAGCTGTCTTTTTTATCGGCCACAAAATAACCGTGACGCTCAAATTGGAAACGCGACTCCGCTTGCACTTCTTTCAAACTGGGTTCTAACTGGGCTCGGATAACGCGCACCGAATCGGCGTTAATGTCATCTAAAAAGTCTTTATCGCCCTCACCCGGATGCGCCTCCTTAAACAACCTGTCGTACAAACGCACTTCGCATTCGTAAGCATGAGCCACCGACACCCAATGGATGTTGCCTTTCACTTTAATGCTATCGGCACCTGGCGTGCCGGATTTGGTTTCAGGTAAATACTCGCAATGCACCACGGCTACTTGACCAGCGGCGTCTTTCTCAAAACCAGTGCATTTCACCACGTACCCGTAGCGCAAGCGCACCAAGCCATCGGGCATCAACCTAAAGAAGCCTTTGCTGGGCTCTTCCATAAAATCCTCACGCTCTATCCATAGCTCGCGGCTTAATGGCACCACGCGCTTAGCCAACTCAGGCTTAAGCGGGTGATTTGGCGCAAAGCAATCCTCAACCTGACCAACCGGGTAATTATCAATCACCAGCTTGATGGGGTCTAATACCGCTATGCGGCGTTCGGCTGATTCATTGAGCACTTCGCGCATGCAATCCTCTAAGGTGCTGTAATCTATCCAGGAATCGGCTTTGGACACGCCTATGCGATCGGTGAACAATTTAAAGCCTTCTGCTGTGTAGCCACGGCGACGCGCGCCGGCCAAGGTGGGCAAGCGTGGGTCATCCCAGCCAGCCACGTGCTTCTCTTCCACCA
>JBEDKJ010000041.1:0-3802 GCA_041172285.1 Pseudomonadota bacterium | reverse complement strand
GTCGCGACATGACCCAGCTGGAAAAAGTCGACGTCATGCGTCGGGATTTCATTGCCAATGTCTCACACGAATTGCGCACGCCACTGACCGTGGTGGGCGGCTTTTTAGAAACCCTAGGTGACATGGAAGGGGCAGTACCGGCGAGCTTGCAAGGCTACTTTGCCATGATGGAAGAGCAGACCGTGCGCATGCGCCGCATCATCGAAGACCTGCTAACCTTGTCCACCATAGAGAGCAACACCGGCAGCCCAGACAACACTGAAATCGACATGGCCAGCTTATTAAAATCCGTACAAAACGATGCCATAGGCTTAAGCCAAAGTCTTAACAAAGCCAGTCATCGCATCTTGCTTGAGGCCGATGCAACGCTGAATTTAAAAGGCTCCATAGACGAATTGCGCAGCGTATTTAGCAACCTAGTGAGCAACGCCATACGCTATACACCGGTGGACCCAGCTAAAGGCCACGGCGACATTACCATCACTTGGCAAATGCAGAACAAACAACCGGTGTTTGCCGTGCGGGATACCGGCATAGGCATAGAGCCACAGCACATAGAACGCTTGACCGAACGTTTTTACCGAGTGGACAAGAGTCGTAGCCGCGAAACCGGCGGCACTGGCTTGGGCCTATCCATCGTCAAGCACATCTTGATACGCCATCAAGCCAAATTGGACATCAGCAGCGAATTTGGTGTGGGTAGCACGTTTAGCGTCATCTTTCCAAAATCGCGTGGGGTGCAAAAAACGTGACCTTGCCCTTAGGCCGCGTCCTGCTATTGGGCTGCTTGCTGGCTGTGATCAGTGCTTGCACGCTTAATAGCCCAGTCGACCGAAAAGCCATACCGGAACGCAGTGACCGCAGCTCAGGCAGTCAGTTAGCTAAAACGGATTTTGATCGCATGGCAGACGTGGAAATATCGGAAAACATCCAAAGCCTGCGCACCTTGATGATTAAGCTGTATAAACGCAACCCGCACGAATTGGCGAAAAGCACCTCGGACAATGCGGAAAAAATGGCGACTTGGGTGATAGACGGTGAGCAACAACACCATTACCAATTCAAGGAAATAGACAACAAACAAGGCACGGACGCTATCTTTTTGGCTTTCCAGCCTGATTACGCTGGCGATCGCGTATTGCCCTTTATTGTCGGTCTGCAAACCATGCTCTTGCAAGCGCACGGTGGCAAACGTGACTTTTACATCAACGACACGCTCAACCCACAGTTTATTTACAACGTCGCCCGCAACATCGAAATCGCTGCTTGGAAATTGGCCAATGCCAGAGACGAAACAGGCAAACTCTATTTGCTGAGCAACGAGATCAACGATAAAGACAAAAACCTTAGTTTCGAGCGCGAGTTTGGCAAGATGATAGGCCGTACGGATTTATATGCCGTGGCCCTATCGGAAAAATCCGAACGCATGATATCGCGCGTCATGCAAAATTTAGCCACGGCAATATTTCTGCCCTTCCTGCCTTAAGCTAAGGCGACCAGCCTTAAAGTAATACTTTTTCTATGCCGCCTTGATTGACTTTCGCGACATACTCTTGCATCCAATCCGGCCCTAACAAATGCTTGGCCATTTCCACCACGATGTAATCGGCTTCAATGCCGGTGTCCTCACCGTAGCGAGACAAACCTTGCAAGCAACTTGGGCAAGAAGTCAGAATTTTTACTTTTTGCTCAGGCGCACCCACGGTTAAGCCCAGCTTGCCCATGCCTTTTTCCAATTCCTCTTGCTTGCGCATTTTGACTTGGGTGGCGATGTCCGGCCTAGCCACGGCAAAGGTACCGCTTTCACCACAGCAACGGTCATTCAAGGCCACGTCGGTGCCCATTAAAGCATTCGTCACTTCCAATGGCTTATAGGTTTTCATCGGCGTGTGGCAGGGATCGTGGTACATGTACTTGGTGCCGGTGATGCCGCTTAATTTCAGGTCTTTCTCCATCAAATACTCGTGGATGTCCAATAAGCGGCAGCCAGGGAATATGCTTTCAAACTGGTATTTTTGCAATTGATCCATGCAGGTGCCGCAGGACACGATCACGGTTTTAATATCCAAGTAATTCAGCGTGTTGGCTAAACGGTGAAATAACACCCGATTTTCTGTGGTGATGGCCTGGCCTTTATCGTGATTGCCACTGGCGGTTTGTGGGTAACCGCAACACAAATAACCGGGTGGTAACACGGTGATGGCGCCGACTTCGTACAACATCGCTTGGGTAGCCAAACCGACGTTAGAGAACAGGCGCTCGGAGCCGCAACCAGGGAAATAGAACACCGCTTCGGAGTCTTCGGTCACTTTGGCTGGGTTGCGTATAACCGGTATCATGCGGTCGTCTTCTATGCCCAGTAGGGCACGCGAGGTCTTGGTCGGCATTTTCTTAGGCATGGGCCGGTTGATAAAATGCACCACTTGCGCTTTTATTTCCGGCTTACCGACGGTGGCAGGCGGCCTGACTTTGTCTTTCAAGATATGGAATTTCTTGGCCAAGCTGTGGGCAAAACTCTGCGCGCGGTAACCTATGGTCACCATGAAGGTGCGCATCAATTTAATGGTGGCCGGGTCTTTGGCATTCAAAAATGCCATACCCAATGCCGTGCCTGGGTTAAATTGTTTTTTGCCTTGCTCACGCAAGAAGTTACGCATGGCCACCGACACGTCACCGAAATCGATGTCGACCGGGCATGGGTTCAAGCAGCGATGGCAGACCGTGCAATGGTCCGCCACGTCGTTAAATTCATCAAAATGCTTGAGCGAGATGCCGCGCCGCGTTTGCTCTTCGTATAAAAAGGCTTCGATCAACAAGGACGTACCTAAAATCTTATTACGCGGGCTATACAAGAGATTGGCGCGTGGTACGTGCGTGCTGCACACCGGCTTGCATTTACCGCAGCGTAAGCAATCGCTGATGGAATCGGCAATCTCACCGATGGCCGATTGCTCCATGATGATGGATTCTTGCTCCAGCAAACCAAAACTTGGCGTGTAGGCATTCTCTAGGCCGGAACCGGCCATCAATTTACCCTTATTAAAGTGGCCATTGGGGTCGACTTTTTGTTTGTAGGCGCCAAACGCACTGATGGTGGCGTCTTCCAAAAACTCCATTTTGGTAATGCCTATGCCGTGCTCACCTGAGATAACGCCGTCCAATGCCTTAGCCAAAGCCATCACGCGGGCGACCGCTTCATGGGCCACGCGCATCATTTGGTAATCGTCCGAGTTAACCGGAATATTGGTGTGCACGTTACCGTCGCCGGCGTGCATGTGCAGGGCAATAAACACCCGTGATTTCAACACGCTTTTATGGATTTCATCGCAACGGTTTAGTATTTTTTGGTATTCGCGCCCAGCAAATATATCGGCCATGGGTCGTTTGATGTCGCGTTTCCATGAAATGCGCAAATCATACGATTGCACGGCACGGAAGACGTTTTCGTATTGATTAAGCGTGTCGCCTAGGCTGCCTAGCACGCTCACGGGCTGGTCTAAACTTTGCAGTATTAAGCGCCAATGCGCGCGCAATTCCCGCAACAATTGCAAGGCGATGCCTTGTTTAGCCAAGACCATTTGCGCATCGGCATTGCCGTCCTCATCAGCTTGCAAAGGCAAATCGCCTCGCATGAATTCTTCAAGCGCATCGAGCAATTGCAGCTTATTGTTAATCGACAGTTCGATGTTAATGCGCTCTATGCCATCCGAGTAATCGCCCAAACGCGGCAAGGGAATGACCACGTCTTCGTTAATCTTGAAAGCATTGGTGTGCTTGGCAATGGCAGCAGTTCGCGCCCTAT
>JBEDKJ010000040.1:0-14918 GCA_041172285.1 Pseudomonadota bacterium | reverse complement strand
TTATCCAGCAAGACTTCAGGTGTTAGCGAACCGGCATTGCGTTCTTGCAAATAGGTTTTACCAATGTCAGGGAACATGGCGTAGGTCAATACGTCTTCTTCGGATTGGGCAAAACGCTCGGCTTCGCTGATTAATTTAGGCATTTCTGGCGCCAGCAAGTCAGCTGGACGACAGGTGATGACTTCGCCATCAGCGATGGCTAATTTTTTAACCTCTTCATTAACAGGACTTGGCGCTTTACCGTATTGGCCTAAGAAATAATTCTTAACCTCGTTGGTGATTGATTTGTAGCGTTTACCGGTCATGACGTTGAGCACGGCTTGGGTGCCAACAATTTGCGAAGTAGGGGTCACCAAGGGTATGTAACCCAAGTCTTTTCGAACCAGAGGGATTTCAGCCAAGACTTCGTCCATGCGATCAAGCGCACCTTGTTCTTTTAATTGATTGTTTAGATTGGATATCATGCCACCTGGCACTTGATTAATTAACACCCTGGTATCCACGCCAGAGTATTCACTTTCAAATTGCCAATATTTTTTGCGCACTTCACGGAAATAGGCGCTGACTTCCTGCACTGCCGCAATGCTTAAACCGGTATCAAATTCGGTGCCTTGCAATGCCGCTATCATGCTTTCAGTGGTTGGGTGACTGGCACCTTCAGAAAAAGCAGCGCAACAAGTGTCTATCATTACTGCACCGTTTTCTAAAGCACGTAATAAATTCATGCTAGCTAAACCACTGGTAGCGTGACTGTGTACATGAATAGGTACATTAACAGCAGCATTGATGGCTTTGACCAAGTCAACCGTTGCCTGCGGCGTAAGCAATCCGGCCATGTCTTTAATGGAAATTGTATCGGAGCCCATGGCTTCCAATTCTTTTGCTATCGATACAAAATGTGCCACATTATGAACAGGGCTGGTGGTGTAGCTGATGGTACCTTCAGCATGCTTGCCGGCTTTTTTTACTGCATCAATCGATACTTTTAGATTGCGCGTGTCGTTCATGGCGTCAAAAATGCGGAACACGTCCACGCCGTTGTCGGCGGATTTTTTTACAAAGGCTTGCACCACATCGTCTGAATAATGGCGGTAGCCCAGTAAATTTTGACCGCGCAGCAGCATTTGTATGCGGGAATTGGGTAGCGCCTTGCGCAATGATTTCAAGCGTTCCCAAGGGTCTTCTTTTAAATAGCGCACACAAGCATCAAAGGTGGCGCCGCCCCAAGCTTCTAAAGACCAAAAGCCTATGGCATCCAGTTTGCTACAAATTGGCAACATGTCTTCGGTGCGCATGCGCGTTGCAATATGGCATTGATGCCCATCACGAAGAACCAATTCGGTAACGTGTACTTTTGATATTTGCGTTGTTTTGGCCATAATTTAACTCTTTATTATTTGGTTGCTATTTTAATGGGTATTGATTGTTAGAGGCCTTCGTGCGCCGCTATGGCTGCAGATATGGCTGCAGCTATCATTTCCGGGGGGACCTTATTGGCATAGTGGGTCAATTCCGGATGCGACTCAACAAAGCTGGTATTGAATGTCGCGTTCTTGAAATCCTCGTGTTTCAAAATTTCTTGATAGTAAGGTATGGTGGTTTTAACCCCATAGATCAACATGTCATCCAAGGCGCGGCGACCGCGTTCTATGACGCTATCCCAATCCAATGCCCAAACGGTTAATTTTGCGCACATGGAGTCGTAATAAGGTGGAATGACATAGCCGCTGTAAATGGCTGCGTCCATGCGCACGCCTGGCCCACCGGGGGCGTAATAACGGGTGATTTTGCCGAAACTCGGTAAAAAGTCGTTTTTAGGGTCTTCCGCATTGATGCGGAATTCCATGGCATAGCCCCTGAATTGCACTTCATCCTGGGTGTATTGCAAGGGTAGCCCATAGGCCACACGAATTTGCTCTTGGACGATGTCAATGCCAGTAATGGTTTCTGTAACCGTGTGCTCCACTTGAAGGCGGGTATTCATTTCCATGAAGTAAAAGGTATTGTCGCTATCCAATAAAAATTCCACGGTACCGGCATTTTCATAGCCGACCGCTTTAGCCGCTTTAACTGCCAATCCGCCTATGTAATCGCGTTGAGCTTGACTGAGTTGAGGCGAGGGGGCTATTTCAATCAGCTTTTGATTTCGTCTTTGTATTGAGCAATCACGCTCAAAAAGATGGATTACGTTACCTTCGGAGTCCCCTAACACTTGCACTTCAATGTGCCTGGGAGCTACTACGCATTTTTCTAAAAACACCTCTGGTTTGCCAAACGCCTTGCTGGCTTCTGATATGACACGATCGTAATTGCTTAACAATTCTTTTTCATTGTCACAACGTCGTATACCTCTTCCACCGCCGCCGTTAGTGGCCTTAAGCATGACCGGGTAACCAATTTTTTTTGCCAGCGCAACGGCTTCTTCTAAGTTTTCTAAATTACCATCGCTGCCTGGTGTGCATGGAATGCCTGCGCCTGTCATGGCATTTCGTGCCTGAATTTTATCGCCCATTTGCCTAATAACGTCAGCGCTGGGGCCAATAAATTTTACGCCACGGCGCTCACAAATTTCCGCTAATTCGGGATTTTCAGAGAGAAAGCCATAGCCAGGATGGAGTGCATCGCAACCAGAAGCCACTGCCAAATTTACAATATTATGCGCATTTAAATAGCCAGCAACGGGGTCTGCGCCTACGTTGTAAGCCTCATCGGCTTTCTTGACATGCAAAGCTTGACGGTCTGCATCGGCGTAAATTGCAACGGATTTGATGCCCATTTCAGAGCATGCACGTACAATACGAACTGCAATTTCACCACGATTGGCTACAAGAATCTTTTTAAACACGTTAAATGCCTTAATTTTTCACTCAAACCGAGCAATTGTAACATGTGAAATACTATAGCTAAATCCCTTTGGAGCTAAATTTTAGAGCTTAAGAATGACTAAACAAACCATCATTATTGATAATCTGGCGTTTGCAAAAAGAAACGAGCGCTTAACTGCTAAATTGAGTCTTATTGACTGCAGCCGTCTCTCTGCATTCCTCAACACCGACTCAAGCAAGGCGCTAAAAAACTTCAAGCCTAGCGCGACCATTGAATTTGATTTATCCGGCAAGCAGGGCAGTCATGGTCAGGCATTTTTGTCCCTGACGCTGCAGGCAAATCTCACTTGCTTGTGTCAGCGTTGCTTAAATGAACTGCCATTAAAGTTAGACCTATCGTTTAATTATCAGATAAGCGACATGGCGGAGGCGGATTTAATGTCTGCCGAGCTTGATGAGCCAGATGATGTTGACTTGCAGCCCATTAGCCAACACATGGATGTCGTGGCATTGATTGAGGATGAGCTCATTATGGCAATGCCCATCGCCCCTGTTCACGATCAGGCCTGCGCTAGCCTATCCAATCAAAGTGGCGAAAAACCGAATCCATTCGCCGTGTTAAAGACTTTAATTAAGCCTTAAGGCTGCAATTTTGGCTGACAAAAGTCAGCTTTTATATTATAGTGGCGCCCTAGTAGTTTAACGCAGTCTTAAATGAGTGATGCAAAGCGGTATTAAAGGCATCTATTTGTATGTAATTGAGATGATGTTTTAATCATTTTATTGGAGTAAATTATGGCAGTTCAGCAAAACAAAAAATCACCGTCAAAGCGCGGTATGCATAGATCACATGACTTTTTGGTTAACCCAGCATTAGCGGTTGAACCTACCACAGGTGAAGCACACCTTCGTCACCACATTAGCCCAAACGGTTACTACCGTGGCCGCAAAGTATTGTCGACCAAAGGCGAATAATTTTTATTTAAGTTTGGATCTGTTAATGTGCCAACGCGTTTTAATGGATTCCACTTTGAAAATTTGCAAAAAAAATAGATTAAATCAACAAACGCCGCTCCAAACTTGGTGCGGCGTTGGTTTTTACGGCACCTATAAAAGCAACCGGTGTGCTTTAGTATAGTAAGCAGCCTTAAGCTTAAGTATAAACTGAGTAAATTATGCAAATTACTGTAGCAATTGATGCAATGGGTGGTGACCACGGGCCAAAGGTAATCGTTCCTGCGGCACTAAAAGCACTGGAGCTCAACCAGGAATTGCATATTATCCTGGTGGGCTTAAGCGGCGCCATTGAAGCCGAACTCAATAATCTGCAGCAGACCAATGTTGCTAGGCTTAGCATCCATCATGCCAGTGAGCTGGTTGGCATGGACGAGCAACCTCAAAGCGCCCTTAAAAATAAAAAAGATTCCTCCATGCGTGTGGCCATTGATTTGGTCAAAGACGGCGTGGCTTCAGCTTGCGTTAGCGCTGGCAACACCGGCGCACTCATGGCCACTGCTCGCTTCGTGTTAAAAACCCTACCGGGCATAGATAGGCCAGCTATTGCCGGCGTGTTCCCATGCCAAAAAGGCAAAATTTACATACTCGATCTAGGCGCCAATGCGGATTGCACGGCCGAGCAGTTACTGCAATTTGCTGTCATGGGCAGCATGCTTGTGAGCTGCGTTGAAAACCGTGAAAATCCTACAGTGGGCCTGCTTAATATCGGCACCGAAGACATCAAAGGCAATGAAGTCGTTAAAAAAACCGGTGAATTGCTAAAAGCCAGTCATTTAAATTTTTATGGCAACATTGAGGGCAACGATATTTTTAAGGGTACAACCGACATCGTAGTTTGCGATGGCTTTGTTGGTAACGTCACACTCAAGGCTGCCGAAGGCTTGATTCAAATGATAGGCCGCTTCCTAAGTCAAGAATTTAAACGCAATTGGCTAACGAAGGTAGCCGGTCTAGCCGCCGCTCCAGTTTTGAAAGCCTTCAAGAAACGCATGGACCCACGCAATTACAATGGCGCTAGCCTATTAGGCTTACGCGGCATAGTAGTAAAAAGCCATGGCGGGGCCGACAGCAAAGCTTTCTTAAATGCCATCCACACCGCGCTTGAAGAATCGCGCAGCGGCGTGCTTGATAGAATCACACGGCAAATGGAAGTTGAGCATTTATTGCTAACACAAGTGCTTGCATCAAATGCAGACGCGACCGGCTCGGAAAACGAATGATTTACTCGCGCATAGCAGGCACAGGCAGTTACCTGCCCAAAAAAATTCTAAGCAATGCTGAATTAGAGAAAATGGTAGACACCACGGACGAGTGGATTTTTTCTCGTACCGGCATACGTGAGCGCCACATTGTGGCAGAGGATGAATTTACCAGTGATCTGGCCTTGCATGCCGCTCGCCAGGCTATCGCATCGGCTAATATAGACGCGCACAGCATAGACCTCATCATAGTGGCCACCACCACACCAGATAAGGTTTTTCCAAGCACGGCCGTGATGCTGCAAAATAAATTAGGCATAGCCGGTTGCCCGGCGTTTGACATGCAAGCTGTTTGCAGCGGTTTTGTTTACGCGCTCTCTACTGCAGACAATTTTATTAAATCGGGTGCCGCTAAGTGCGCATTGGTTGTGGGGGCAGAGGCATTTTCACGCATCGTGGACTGGACGGATCGAGGTAATTGCATACTATGGGGCGATGGCGCCGGAGCCGTGGTGCTGCAAGCCAGTGAGGAGAAGGGCATCATTTCGACGCATTTGCATGCCGATGGCAACTATGAAAAAATGCTGCACGTTCCTCGTAATATGCATGGAGCCGATACCGTAGTCATGGAAGGTAACGCCGTATTTAAAGTGGCGGTTAACACCCTGGATGCCATCGTCGATGAAACCTTGCTCGCCAATAATTTGCAAAAAACCGATATAGACTGGTTGGTGCCTCATCAGGCCAATATACGCATTTTGCAGGCCACTGCAAAAAAGTTAGAAATGAGCATGGATAAGGTAGTCGTAACAGTGGACAAACACGGCAACACCTCGGCTGCATCCATCCCTTTAGCGCTAGACGTTGCTGTGCGCGACGGTCGTATTAAACGCGGTGATACCGTGTTAATGGAAGCTTTTGGTGGCGGCTTTACTTGGGGCTCGGCTTTAATCAAATACTAATTAACAAAGCAAATTTTCAGACATCAAACGGCATCGCATCATGAATAAATTTACCTTTTTCTTTCCTGGTCAAGGCTCGCAGTCGGTAGGCATGATGAGCGGTTATGCCGATACAAAAATCGTACGCGACACCTTTGTTGAAGCCTCGGATATAGTAGGCATCGATTTTTGGAAGATGGCCACGGAAGAAAACGAAAGTATTAATGAAACAACCCACACTCAGCCAATAATGCTGGTGTCGGGCATTGCCACATGGCGCGCATGGCAGGCACAAACGTCTGCACAGCCCAGTGTATTAGCCGGTCACAGCTTGGGTGAGTACACTGCATTGGTTGCAGCGCAAGCCTTAAGTTTTGCTGACAGTTTACCGCTGGTGCAATACCGGGCATCGGTCATGCAAAATGCTGTACCTGCTGGCGTCGGCGCAATGGCAGCCCTGTTAGGATTAGACGATCTGGCGGTGGCTGCAGTTTGTAGCGACGCCGCAGAAAATCAAGTTTTACAAGCCGTCAATTTCAACTCGCCAGGGCAAGTGGTCATTGCTGGTAATAAAGAGGCGGTTGAACGCGGCATGGCATTGGCAAAAGCCAGAGGGGCAAAACGTGCTGTGGCTCTGCCAGTAAGCGTTCCATCGCATTGCGCACTGATGCAGCCGGCTGCAAAGATGTTAGCCGACTACTTGAGTAGCGTTAAGATTACTACTCCACAAATCCCTGTTTTACACAATGCCGATGTATCGGCTCATCAAGCTGAAGCGGAAATAAAAGCGGCACTGGTACAGCAATTATACAGCCCGGTGCGTTGGGTAGAAACGGTCCGAGCCATATACGATCGAGGCATACTGCATGGTGCCGAGTGCGGGCCGGGCAAAGTGTTAGCAGGCCTAACAAAACGCATAGCAGCGGATTTTTCATGCACAGCATTAACCAGCAATGAAAGCATGCAAGAATTCAAGGCGCTTTTGTAAGCATTGCATTAAATATAATAGTTAACTTAAACAAGGACTTGATATGCTAACCGGACAAATTGCTTTAATTACAGGCGCAAGCCGTGGCATAGGCGCAGGGATTGCATTAGCACTCGGTGAGCTTGGTGCAACGGTTATAGGCACGGCAACATCGGCAGCAGGCGCGGCCTCCATCAGCAGCCAATTCATAGCGAATGGCATCAAGGGTGAGGGGATGGCGCTGGATGTCAACCATGCCGAGCAAGTGGAAGCGACATTAAATGGCATCGCCGAAAAATACGGCGACGTTAGCATATTGGTCAATAACGCCGGCATTACCCGCGATACCTTGCTAATGCGCATGAAGGACGAAGACTGGAATGACGTGATCAGCACCAACCTAAGCTCGGTGTTTCGCATGAGCCAGGCCGTTCTAAGACCTATGATGAAAGCTCGGGTGGGACGCATCATCAGCATTTCCTCAGTTGTGGGGCACATGGGCAATGCTGGACAAACCAATTACGCCGCAGCGAAAGCCGGCATGACGGGTTTTACCAAATCACTGGCAGCCGAAGTCGGTAGCCGCGGCATAACAGTTAACTGCGTTGCGCCAGGTTTTATAGAAACCGACATGACCGCAGACCTGCCTGAAGACATCGCCAATAAGATGCTGGCGCGCATTCCCGTGGGTCGCTTAGGCCAAGTGAAAGAAATCGCAGCCACAGTGGCATTTTTAGCTTCGCCAGCTGCCGCTTATATAACCGGTGAAACCATACACGTTAACGGCGGCATGCTGATGGTTTAAAAGTTTTTATATATTTTTGCCGAGTTTTGGTAGAATATCAACTTAGCTGATTTGTTACATAAACACGGCTATTTTTTATTAAAAGGGGTATTTAGATGTCTGACATCGAACAACGCGTTAAAAAAATTGTGACTGAACAACTTGGTGCAAATGAAGCTGATGTTAAAAACTCATCATCATTTGTAGATGATTTAGGTGCCGATTCGCTTGATACTGTTGAGCTGGTAATGGCGCTAGAAGAAGAATTTGACTGCGAAATTCCAGACGAAGAAGCGGAAAAAATCACTACGGTTCAATTAGCGATTGATTACATCAATACCAACCTAAAATAAATTCAAATGTAAGCATGTTATTGAGAGCTTGCTCATGCTCAAGAAACCATACATCAATAGCAAGGTTGCATTAAAAACCCAGAAATCATTTAACAATTTTTTGTCTAAGATTTCTGGGTTAATTTTTTTCTAAGAGCCCATTCTAATGTCTAATCCTGCAAATAAACGTCGTGTTGTTATTACCGGGCTAGGTGTCGTGTCACCAGTCGGTATTGGTGTTAACACAGCCTGGACTAATCTGGTCGCCGGAAAATCTGGTGTCGGCAAGATCACTAAATTTGACACGTCGGCTTTTTCTTCAACCATAGCGGGTGAAGTTAAAGATTTCAATGCAGAAGATTTTATTTCAGCCAAGGATGCCAGGCGCATGGATACATTTATCCAGTACGGCTTGGCAGCAGGCATAGAAGCCTTTAAAGACTCAGGCTTAGAAGTAACTGAGGAAAATGCAGAGCGGATAGGGGTTTCCATAGGTTCTGGCATAGGTGGCATACAGCTTATTGAAGACACCGACGTGCTTTATAAAGAATCCGGTCCACGCAAAATCTCTCCATTCTTTATTCCTGGCACCATCATCAACATGATCTCAGGTAATTTGAGCATTATTTTCGGTTTAAAAGGCCCCAATGTCGCTATAGTTACAGCTTGCACGACAGGCACGCATTCCATTGGTGACGCCTCGCGCATGATAGAGTATGGCGACGCCGATGTCATGATTGCAGGTGGCGCAGAATCAGCCATCACGCAATTGACTGTAGGTGGCTTTGCTGCATCTAGGGCGTTATCCACTCGCAACGATGATCCAGCAACAGCAAGCAGGCCTTGGGACAAAGATCGAGACGGCTTTGTGATAGGCGAGGGCGCCGGTGTAATGGTGTTAGAAGAATACGAGCACGCCAAAAAACGTGGCGCAAAAATTTACGCGGAACTGAGTGGTTACGGTATGAGCGCTGACGCCTATCACATGACGGCGCCCAATATGGATGGGCCGCGCCGATCCATGGTGAATGCGATGAATAATGCAGGCATAGACCCCAGTGAGATTCAATTCATCAATGCGCACGGCACATCAACGCCTCTCGGTGATGCCAATGAAACCAATGCGATCAAAGCCGCGTTTGGTCAGCACGCCTACAAGCTATTGGTCAATTCAACCAAATCCATGACTGGGCATTTGCTGGGTGGAGCTGGTGGTCTGGAGTCGGTATTCACTGTCTTGTCTATCTACAATCAAGTTTCGCCGCCAACTATTAATATCTTTAACCAAGACCCAGAATGCGATTTGGATTTCTGCGCCAATACCGCCCGCGACATTAAAATCAACTATGCATTAAAAAATAATTTTGGTTTTGGCGGCACAAACGGTAGTTTGGTATTCAAAAAAATATAAATTAGCAACCTCCCCGAGCTTAGGTCTAGCCTGTGATTAGTTGAATCGCAGGCTTTTTTGTTAATTTCAGTCATCGATAGCGAGCACATGCATGGTTCTATGGTTTAATTATGTGATATGCAAGCTAGACCCACTTTTATAATTAACGGCGACTTAAGCCAAACCATAAAACCATTAGATCGTGGTTTAGCCTATGGGGACGGCGTCTTTCGCACCATGCAAACCAAAGGCGGCATGCCGGTTTGTTGGCCACTGCATTACCAGAAACTGGTGGCTGACTGCGCCGCCATAGGCATGGTATGCCCGAGTGCAGATTTGCTAATGCACGACTTTGTGCAACTGCTCGTTGAGCCTGATCTAGAAAGCAATAAGCTGGGCGTTGCAAAAATCATCATTACCAGAGGGGAGGGGGAGCGCGGCTACAAGACGCCTGCAGTCACCTGTCCTAGCCGGATATTGATTCAATCCGAAATGCCTTCCTACGCACAGCGCAATTACGAGGTCGGGGTGGATTTGCATTTGTGTGAATTGCGGCTAGCTCCGCAACCCAAATTAGCTGGCATTAAGCATTTAAATCGCCTGGAAAACATTATGGCTCGTATGGAATGGCGTGATGACATGGCATTCGATGGGCTGTTATTAGATCAGCAGGATAACGCCATTGAATGCACCATGGCCAATTTATTCGCTCGCTACGGCAATCAATTGCTAACACCGGACTTGAAGCAATGCGGCGTCTCCGGCATCACGCGCGAGAGAATCTTAAGCTTAGCCAGCGTATTAAATTTAACCGTGCAAGTCACTCAATTGCCGTTAGCGCGCTTAATGCAAGCCGATGAAGTGCTGATATGCAACAGCCTATTTGGGGTCTTTCAAGTGCGGTCTATTCAAAACACCACTTGGCCTCAGCAAGCGCTTGCAAAAAACTTTAGGGCGCTACTAACGCATGATTAAGCGTATCAAAAAATGGCTATGGCTATCGTTTTTTCTAACAGGCGCCTTGCTGGCCGGCCTAGTCTACTATGCCATTTCGCCACTCAAACTTCAGCCTAATAGCCAAGAGATTAGCATACAAGCCAACAGCGGTCTTAAAAGCATTGCTAAGCAACTGGTAAAACAGGGCGTACTAAATGAGCCGTGGCGGTTTATCTTTATTGCTAAGTTGCTTAATAAAGAAGCTTATTTGCAAGCCGGTGAGTACACCTTGAATAAGAACGTATCGCCATACCAATTATTGCTTTCTCTAAATCACGGCAAAACCACGCAGGCCAGCATTACTTTTATTGAAGGCCATACCTTTTACCAACTGCAAGCGAAAATCAAACAGAACGATGCGCTCAAGCAAACCCTGGTCAATGTGCCGGAAGCGGAAATAATGAAAGCATTGGGTTCCCCATATACCGTTGCAGAGGGATTATTTTTCCCGGACACCTTTTACTTTAATCGGAATACCAGCGACAGGGCTATTTTGCAACGCAGCTACTTATCCATGCAAAACAAGTTAGCTGATGCGTGGGCTAAACGCGATGCGAACTTGCCCTATAAAAATAGTTATCAAGCGCTAATTATGGCTTCCATTGTTGAAAAAGAAACGGGCAGGGCCAGTGAGCGACCCATGATAGCGGGGGTGTTCATTAATCGCTTGGCTATCGGTATGCGCTTGCAAACCGATCCTACGGTAATCTATGGCATGGGCCGGCATTATGACGGCAACATTCGTAAACAAGATTTATTGAGCGACACACCCTATAACACTTATACCCGTTCAGGCTTGCCGCCAACGCCTATCGCCATGCCTGGTATGGCAGCAATAGAGGCCGCATTGCATCCAGCTAAAACAAAGGCCTTGTATTTTGTTGGCAAGGGCGATGGCAGCCATGCTTTCTCGAATACATTAGCCGAGCACAATGCCGCTGTGGCTCACTACCAATTAAAAAACAAGAAATAATGCTAACTTATTTAATTTACACACTATGACAGGAAAATTCATTACATTAGAAGGCATGGATGGCGCGGGCAAAAGCACCCACATCCCGCATATCATTGCGCTTTTGCAAGCCCAAGGGCACGAAGTGGTTTCAACAAGAGAACCTGGCGGAACGGACTTAGGAGAACGCTTACGGGAATTGGTCTTACACGAAACCATGCATGTCGAAACAGAAACCTTACTCATGTTTGCCGCACGAAAAGAGCACATTGAATGCGTTATTAAGCCAGCGCTAGCGAGAGGCGCGTACGTATTATCTGATCGCTTCACTGACGCTAGCTACGCCTATCAGAGTGGCGCTAAAGGCCTCGATGCAAATAAAATTGAGGCATTGGAGCAATGGGTACAAGGTGAATTTCAACCTGACCTCACCTTGCTATTTGATGTGCCGGTTGAAGTTAGCGTAGAAAGACTGCGAGCCGCGCGCAGCCCGGACAAATTTGAACGAGAAAATGCGGACTTTTTCTCACGTATACGCCTAGCGTATTTGCAACGGGCTTCGGCCAATCCAAACAGATTCCGAGTCATCGATGCCAATAAGCCACTGGATGAAGTTGCTAAAATAGTTGAAATCATCGTACTAAGCTTATGATAAATAATCATAATTTAAAACCATACCCCTGGCAAAATGAGTTGTGGAGTAAGCTGCATGCAAACAAACAGCAAAGTCACCATGCATTTTTGCTGCATGGTCCAGCCGGCATAGGCAAGCTTGATTTCACCCGTTTTTTAAGCAAAAGCATATTGTGCGCAGAACAAAATGCAACTGGCGCCTGCGGACTTTGCGCCAGTTGTAACTGGTTTAATGAAGATAGCCATCCAGACTTCAAGCTAATTAGCCCCGAGCAAGAGGACGAGGTGGAAGGCGATACAAGCAATTCAAAAAAAACCAAGAAAAAAACACAAATATCCATAGCGCAGATACGCGATCTCGCAGATTTTATTGGCTTGTCCAGCCATCGCAGTGGTGGCCAGCGAATTATTCTGATTTATCCCGCAGAGGCGCTAAATAATGCCTCTGCTAACGCCTTGCTGAAAATGCTCGAAGAGCCAGCTGAAGGGGTGGTGTTTTTATTGGTTACCCAGCAAATACAAAGCTTGCTGCCGACCATAGTGAGTCGCTGTCAAAAAATAAACATGCCCGTACCCAATGCAGCCCAATCTTTAGCCTGGTTGGCTGAGCAAGGTTTAAGCAACGCGGAGCAGCAGCTGCAGTATTTTGCCGGCTCACCATTAAAAGCCATGGCGGATGGTATGCAGTATGCGCAGGCTAAGGAATTCTTGCAGATGCTGTCTAATGGAGAGAAATTAAGTGCACACGCTGCAGCACCTGTCTTACTGACTAATTCTGCTGAAACGGGCATCGTGGCCTTACAAAAATGGCTATTTGACCTAGTGTTAATGAAACAGACTAAGCAAGTGCGTTACCATGCAGCGTATGCAAAGGCCTTAGAGGCGCTGGCTGTCAAAGCAAATTTAGCGAAATTGTTGCAATTGCAAAAAAATCTAAACGAATTGCGTAAGCTGGCACTGCATCCTTTAAATCATGAATTGCAAATGGAAGCCGTGTTGGTCGACTACACGCGGATTTTTTCAAAAGCCTAGACCCCTGTGTCAGCATAGTAAAAGTAAAAATGAATACGGATAAGCTCAATATGTCAGATACATTCGAACACGCCAGCATGCTGTCTTTAATATTCAAGGAAAAAGCCGCCCTTCATGCGGCATACATGCCTTATTTACGGGGTGGTGGATTGTTTATTCCAACCGACAAAGCGCACGGCATGGGGGAACCACTTAGCATGCTGTTAAGTCTGATTGACGAACCAGTTAAACTTAAGGTGCTTGGCTATGTGGCCTGGTTATCTCCAGCTAATCAAGGTGAAAAACCACAAGGAGTAGGCGTGCAGTTTATTGATGACGAGGCTGGCCGTGCTGCTCGTGAAAAGATCGAGCAATTACTTGGTCCAGCATTAAATTCATCGCGCCACACGCATACCATGTAGAAAATGCTTAAGGCACTTCTCATACAATTCAAAATTAACATCCAATTACCATGCTAGTTGATTCCCACTGCCATTTAAACTTCCCCGAATTACTCAAGGACCTGCCAGCAATTAAACAGGCTATGCAAGACCACCAAGTGGGTCACGCTTTGTGTATTTCCGTTACATTAGACGACTTTCCACAAGTGCTAGCTTTGGCCGATACGAATGCAAGTTTTTTTGCTTCCGTAGGCGTGCATCCAGATTATGAAAACATTACCGAGCCAAGCGTTGAAGAGCTGGTTCGTTTATCCGATCACCCCAAAGTGATCGCCATAGGCGAAACAGGCTTGGATTATTTTCGCCTAACCGGTGATCTAGAATGGCAACGTCAGCGGTTTCGGCGTCATATAAAAGCCGCTATCGCGTCGGATAGACCATTGGTTATCCACACTCGCAATGCCGCAGAAGACACTTTACGTATTATGCAGGAAGAGGGCGCAGACAAGGTGGGTGGGGTAATGCACTGTTTCACGGAAAGCTTAGAAGTAGCCGAACGGGCCATGGAAATGGGATTCTATATTTCTTTTTCAGGTATAGTGACCTTTAAAAATGCGCTGAGCATTAAAGAGGTAGCCAAGGCTATCCCATTGAATAGGCTGTTGATCGAGACGGACTCTCCTTACCTTGCACCTACACCACATCGCGGTAAAACCAATCAGCCAAGTTATGTGCGATTTGTTGCGGCAGAGTTAGCTGACCTTCGTGGTGACAACCTAGCTAATATTGCTAAGGCAAGCACGGAAAATTTCTTTACATTATTTAAACGTGCCAAGGCGGCACACTAGGCTTAACTTAGCCCGACAACTGGCGCTTAAGCTAGGCTAAAATTTGCATCAGTGGCATAATACGCAGCATTCTTTTTAACTTTTTTATACAGGCTACACCATGAAACTTTCTCTTAAGCAACTAGGCTATGCACTGGCCACTATATTGATCATTTCTACCAACTTTAATGTCGCCCAAGCGGCTGGCAGTAAGAAAACTTACACTGAGGATCAATTTTTATCTGCCTTTAGTGGTAAATCTAAATCATTGATTACACAAAAACTTGGCGCACCATTTAAAAAAGACGCGTCTGTTAAACCGCAGGGTGCGAGCAGTTTTTTAAACAGAGTGGGTGCAGATGAAAAAGGCTCTAAGCGTGTGAATGTGGAAATGTGGTATTACAGAAACTTAGTAAGATATGACGCGACTCGCACATACAAAGAAACGGAGATTACTTTTGTGAATGACAAGGCGATGAACATTGCATTCTTTAACAACAGGTAGATTCGTTGACTATGTGGCTTGTTTCCACAACTTAATGATTTATTGAGTTAATAGGGTAAGCCATGAAAATAAAGCCAGGTCTAACACTTGGCTTTATTTAAATACGATTTGATTCGCATAATGTATATTATGTAAAAT